>JBGVQR010000082.1:0-122469 GCA_045127605.1 Candidatus Limimorpha sp.
AATTTGTTAGACTTAGAAGCTGGTCTTAACCTCATCCGTGAATTCGACGAACCAACATTCGCAATCTTGAAACATAACAATCCTTGCGGAATCGCATCACGTCCAACAATAGCAGAAGCTTATCAAGCAGCATTGGCTGGCGACCCTGTTTCAGCATTCGGCGGTGTTTTCGTAAGTAACAAAGCTATCGACATTGAGACAGCTAACGAAATTAACAAGATGTTCTTCGAAGTCATAGTAGCTCCAGAATATAACGAAGGCGTTTTGGATATTCTCTTCGCAAAGAAAAACAGAATCGTCTTGAAACTTAAATCAAACGATTTCCCAACAACAGTATATAAATCAGCTCTTAACGGTATCTTGGCTCAAGACCGTGACCTTCACACTGAAACAGTTGAAGACTTTAAAGCTGTTACAAATAAAAACATTGAAGCTCAAGAAATCGAAGACTTGATTTTTGCAAATAAAATCGTTAAACACAGCCGTTCAAACGCTATCGTCCTTGCAAAGAACAAGCAATTGTATGCTTCAGGTATAGGTCAGACTTCACGCGTCGACGCTTTGAGACAAGCTATCGAAAAAGCTAAGTCATTCGAATTCGACCTTAATGGCGCAGTGATGGCTTCTGATGCTTTCTTCCCATTCGCTGACTGTGTTGAAATAGCTCATAATGCTGGCGTTACAACAGTTATCCAACCTGGTGGTTCTATAAAAGACCAAGACTCTATCGACTATTGTAATGCTCACGACATGGCAATGGTATTCACAGGCTATCGTCACTTCAAACATTAAAAAATTGTCAAAATGGGATTGTTTTCATTTTTCAATAAAGAATTAGCTATAGACTTAGGCACCGCCAACACCGTCATTATCTATAATGATAAGGTGGTTGTTGACGAGCCTTCTATCATAGCGATACAAAGAGACGACCAAAAAGTCATGGCTGTTGGTAAACGTGCTATGATGATGCATGGTAAGACTCACGAAAACATCAAGACCATCAGACCTTTGCGTGATGGTGTTATCGCTGACTTCCAGGCTGCTGAGTATATGCTCAGAGATATGATAAAGATGATAAACTTCCATAACAGCATCTTCCCTCCAGCATTGAAAATGGTTATCTGTATTCCTTCTGGTATCACAGAAGTTGAAGAGAGAGCTGTTAAAGACTCTGCTGAACAAGCTGGTGCTAAGGAAGTGCGTCTTATCCATGAGCCTATGGCAGCTGCTATCGGTATCGGCATCGATGTTCTTGAACCAATGGGTAATATGATTGTTGACATAGGCGGCGGTACTAGTGAAATCGCTGTCATCGCTCTCGGCGGTATCGTGAATAACAAGTCAATACGTACTGCTGGAGATGACTTCACTTCTGAAATCGTTGAGTATATGCGCAAGCAGCATAATATGTATATAGGTGAGAGAACAGCTGAAATGATTAAGATTGAAGTAGGTTCAGCATTGACAGAACTTGACAATCCACCAGATGAATATGCTGTTCATGGTCGTGACCTCTTGACTGGTATTCCAAAAGAGATTAAGGTAAACTACTCAGAAATAGCATATTGCTTGGATAAGAGTATCTCTAAGATTGAGACAGCTGTGCTTAACGCTTTGGAACAGACTCCTCCAGAATTGGCAGCAGATATCTATCGTACAGGTATTTACTTGACAGGTGGCGGTGCTTTGTTGCGTGGCCTCGACAAACGTTTGCATGCTAAGACAAAATTGCCTATCCACGTCGCTGACGACCCATTGAGAGCCGTAGCTCGCGGTACAGGTATCGCTCTTAAAAACTTTGACAAATTCCCATTCCTGATTAAATAATCTGGATTGACTACATGTATAGTTTATTAAATTTTTTAAAAAAATATAGTAACGTCTTACTGTTTTTGATATTGGAAGTGTTGTGTATCATAATGTTGATAAATAACCTTCCATATCAGAAACGTAAATTGACAAATGTTGGTAATGCCATTTCAGGCAGTTTATTCAAAACCAAAACCAATTTTACCGACTATTTTTCCTTGAAAGAAGAAAACCAACTGATGGTAGAGCATAACGCTTATCTGATGAGTCAGTTGTATAAAATAAATGCAGATACTTCTTTCTTGACAGATTCTATATCCTTAGATTATAACTTTATTCCTGCTAATGTTATCAACAATAGCGTTGATAATGTCAATAACTTTTTGCTTATCGACAAAGGAAGAAAAGATGGAATAAAGAAAGATATGGGTGTCATTTGTGAGAAAGGTGTGGTAGGAAAAATCGTCAACGTGACTGATAATTATGCATCTGTGATAAGCATGTTACATCCATATTCTGTTGTTAGCGCTAGATTTACCGACAATCAGCATATCGCTAATGTGACATGGGGCAATCTGGATTATCGTTACGGTACTGTCAACGATATTCCTTTGCATCTGACTCCAGAGAAAGGAGATACACTTGTGACCAGCGGCTTCTCTAATATTTATCCAGCTGACATCATGATTGGAACTATTGAAGAGATGCTAGAGTCTGATTCGAAAGACTTTAACTCCGCGAAGATTTGTTTCTCTACAAATTTCAGCACCTTACGTCACGTTTTTGTAATAGAAAATTTACATCAGACAGAAATAGATTCACTCACCATAAACCAATGACATTATGAACAACAGACTAATATTAAATTCCTTACGATTCATTGGCTTGCTTCTTCTGCAAGTTTTGGTGGTAGATAACGTCCGTCTGGGTTATTATATACATCCATACGTTTACGTTTTGTATATTTTCATGCTGCCATTTAACATTCCAAATTGGCAGTTGCTATTTGCAGGATTCTCGATGGGTTTGGCAGTCGACTTGTTCAACGGAACGCCTGGATTGAATGCAGCGGCTACAGTTTTTATGGCTTTCGTCCGTCCTTTCGTGATAAATGCGATGACGAGAAGAAAAGACATTAACGAAAACGACGAGCCATCGCTGACTAACATGGGAGTCAACAGGTTTCTGGTATATGCGCTCATTTTGCTGTTGGTGCATAACATAGTGTTATTCACATTGGAAGCGTTTAGCTTTAAGCTTATAGGTGTGGTGTTCTTACAGACATTATTGAGTACATGTAGCTCTTTGTTGTTAATATTTATTATACTTTTATTATTCAAGAAAACTAAAAAGAAATCATTATAAAATTATATCGTTATGAAAATTAGATTAGTATCATTAGTAGTTGCATTATTGGCTTTAGTAGCATGCAGCAAGCCTACATTTAATGTCAAGGTAGAACTGCAAAATGCAGAAGGTAAAATGGTTTATCTTCAAAAGTTTGACAACAGAAAATCTACAATTATCGATTCTGTTTTGATGCAAGGTAATGTTGCGAATTTTACTGTTGAAGAAGGTAATCCTGCAACATATTATTCAATAAGAGTTGAGAAAGTAAGATATCCAATAGGATTCTTCAGTGAAAATAATGATGTTACAATTGTTGGTGACGTTAAGGATAATTCAACAATACAAATTACAGCATCTTACGCGCAGCAACTTGTTAATGAGTATGAAGCAGAAAACAGAAAATTCAATAATCAGCTCAGAGAGTTGGGTAAGAATTATGAGATAGCTGCACAAGCTAATGACGAAGCTGCAATGGAAAAGATATATGATGAATATGATCAAGTTGAGAAGAATCAAACAGCTTACAGAAATCTTTTCATCGCAAAGAATTACAACAGCTTTGTATCACCTTATATATTATATAATAACCGTTTGAATTACGAACTTCACGAACTTGAAGACTTTGTTAATCATTTTAATATTTCACAAGATAACGAGTTCGCACACCTTTTGAATGAATATATTATGAAACTTCAACGTGTTGGTGTTGGTCAGCCTTATCTCGACTTCACTCAAGAGACACCTGAAGGAACATTCTTGTCATTGTCAGAACTCGTTGGAAAATCAAAGCTTTTATTGGTTGACTTCTGGGCTTCATGGTGTAGTCCTTGCCGCGCAGAAAACCCTAATGTCGTTGCTGTTTATAAAGAATATCATGAAAAAGGCTTCGACGTCCTCGGCGTTTCTTTGGATATGAAAAAAGAAAACTGGATTAAAGCTATTGAAGACGATGGTCTTATCTGGCATAATGTCTCTGACCTTAAATATTGGAACAACGAAGCTGCTCAAGATTATGCTGTTTCTTCAATCCCAAGCAACGTCTTGATTGACGAAAACGGTACTATCATCGCTAAAAACTTAAGAGGCGAAGATTTAAGAAAAAAAGTTGAGGAATTACTTAAGTAATTTTGTTTATCTGAAAAAATATTAACATGAAAAAACTTATTATTTCTTCAGTGATGATTTTGACATTATTCGCTTGTGCTAAAAATACATTCAAGGTTGATGTCGAAATGACTAATGCAAACGGAAAACTCGTTTATCTCCAGAAGATAATCGACAACGAATTTGTTAATATTGATTCAGTATTGATAAAAGATAATAAGGCGCACTTTGATGTCAAAAAAGAAGATAACAGCGATGCTTATCATATCTTTGTTAAAGGATGGCGTCGTGCCTTGCCTTTCTTCCCTGATAATGTTGATGTCACTATAAACGGTGATTTCAATAATTATAATAAGATTAAAGTAAATGCAGCAACAACACAGCAATATTTGGATAGCATAACAAAGGAACTTAATGATTCCGACGATATTAAGAAAAAGGAGATAATAACATCTTTGACTAGAGATACAAATCAAGGTCCTCATAGAAATGTAGCTCCTTATCTGATTTATCGTTATAAGTGGCTCTTCAACTTGGATGAATTACGTGAACTTTTGACAAATTTCGACATGGCAGAAGCTTCTTATCTTAATATGTTGAATGAATACATAAGCTTCTTGGAACGTACTGAAGTCGGTCAGCCTTATATTGATTTTACAATGGATAATATTGAAGGTGAAACTGTTGCTTTGTCAGATTTGGTTGGTGACAATGAGCTTCTTATGATAGACTTCTGGGCTGCATGGTGTCCTGATTGTCGTGCGGAGAATCCTAATATCGTAGCAGTTTATAATGATTTTAAAGACAAAGGCCTTGACATCATAAGCGTGTCGTTAGATACAGATAAAAATGCTTGGACAAAAGCCATTGCTGCTGATAGTTTATCATGGGAGAATCATGTTTCTGAGTTGAAAGGCTGGGATTGCAGCGCTGCTACAGAATATGGCGTGGCATGGATTCCTCAAAACTTTTTAATAGATAATAATGGAATTATAGTCGCTAAGAATTTGAACGGCGACGATTTAAGAATATTTGTAGAAAATTATTTGAAGTGATATGGAAAAAGAAATAAAGATTTATAACTACGGATTAAACGAATTAAAGACTTATCTATTTGTATTTTTGTTCGTTGCTGGTAATATAATTTTGCCACAATTATGTCATTTGATTCCTGATGGCGGCAAGATGTTTCTGCCAATTTATTTTTTCACCTTGATGGCATCATATAAATATGGTGTGAAAGTAGGTTTGATGACAGCAGTATTGTCACCAGTGATAAACTCACTTTTCTTCGGAATGCCAGCTCTTGCATTGCTTCCTGCAATATTGACAAAATCGGTGGTTTTGGCATTGGCAGCATCTTTCGTTGCAAATAAGACACAAAAGGTTTCTATAGTCAATTTGTTGATAGTTGTTTTGGCTTATCAATGTGTAGGAACATTGGCAGAATGGGCAATGACATCATCATTCTATGTTGCGATACAAGACTTTAGATTAGGAATCCCAGGAATGTTATTGCAATTGTTCGGAACATATTTTTTGTTGAAACTTGAACGTTGAAAATTTTTTGGTTGCTGAGCCTGTCGAAGCACCAAAAAATGCCTTCGACAAGCTCAGGCACCGTTGACTACATTTATGAATATAGAATATTTAAAAGATATTTTGTTAAAAGAAAATCACACTATTGTGATATATAAAAGTGACGCTTCTGTTGTCGTTTCTGATGACAGGGGCGTTGCTCCTTTAATGAAACTGTTGAACGAAGACAGAGAGCAGCTCCGTGATTCTTTGGTGGCAGATAAAGTCATTGGAAAAGCCGCTGCTCTGCTCATGGTTTATGCAGGCGTTAAAGAAGTCTTCACCCCAACAATCAGCGAGCCAGCCGTCGTGGTGTTTGAAAAACATAATGTCAAAGTAACATACGATAAAGTCGTTGAAAGAATAATCAACAGAAAAGGCGATGGCTTATGCCTGATGGAGACGCTCTGCTTGAATGTCGAAAATCCGGAGGAAGCGTTTTTAAAGATTCAGAAATTCAGAACATCAAAATCCTAGAACTTTTGAATTTTTGAATTTTTGAATTTCTGAGTTTCTGAGTTTTTTATTTTGTTCCTACAACGACGACTTTTCTGCTCCTATTCACATTCCCGTTCAAGTCAAAGATTTCGGCTTGTATGATGTAGATTCCAGGTGTGACGCTACGATTGTTGTCGTCGCTGCCGTCCCAATGAACTGCACCTTCGTTACTGACAAGATTGTTGTTGAATAAATTCCTTATCAACAATCCGTCGGTATTGAAAACCTTGATGTTAAGGCTACATCCTAAGTCTTCAACATTATAGCAGATACTACAGATGTCATCGTTGCCGTCGCCATCGGGAGAGAATATCTCTGGAATAATGCTGATTTGATTTTTTTCAATCTCGTCATTGATGTCTGCAGCCACAGAATTTTTATATCCTGGTGTTCCGTAATTGACATTAAAAGAAGCAGAGTGCCAGTTGTTTTCATCAAGTGATGGGTTTTCTGTCGAGATACGTTCTAACGACACGCCTTGTGTTATCGACAATAAATCGTAATGCATCTTGTCGGAATATTTCATCTCGTCAATCGGAACTCTGCCTTTGTCGCAGATAATCACATGTCCTTCTTCATTTGGAAAACTCGGAAACGACTCCACATCAATAAAGTCAGAGTCAGTGTCAGAGTCAGTGTCAGAGTCGGAGTCGGAGTCAGCATCCAGATATTGTTCCATGACGATTTTTTTGTTTGTGGAAAGTAAAACGTAAGAATGTGGAAGCATGATTCTGCTCTCGTAACATAATTCCTTAAGAATAGTATCTGGCGGATTGGGGAAGCTTTGTTTGATAGTCCCGAACATAATATTTTTCAAGTCAATGACTTTATCAGAACGATTGTAAAGTTCAAGATAATCGACGCCTGGCGAAATAGGGTTGAATAATATTTCGTTGATGATAATATCGTTGCGACACACTTCTGATGGTATTCCGAAACGAGCCTTGATTGCGTTATCTAGCGAAATGTTTTTGCAATTCGTCACATTATTAATATTAAGTGTGTACAAATCACCTTCTTTGAAAAAGTAATCGAAAATTAGTTTGACATAATCGTGTTTGTGTTTGATAAGTTCTGTTTTTATGGGAGATAAATTTAATTCACTAATGAAATAATTATCAATATTGTTCAGACTTTCCAGATTCATATTCTGATTAAAGAACACCTCTAACTCATTATGCGAGATTGGATTGATATGGTCGAGTTCGGGCAATATTATGTTTTCGTTTGCGATGGAGTTTATCATTCCAGGAGTGCCGCCAGCCTTTGCATTGGAACTGCTCCAGTTAGCTTTGCCGGCACAAGGATTAAAGGCATCGATTTGTTCCAGCGACCAGCCTCCGTCTTTTTTATAAGTCGTTGAATACCATGAGATGTCGAAGTTTACACTGGAAATGAGATTCTCGTTTTCATCTATTAAAATGATGTCGCTTCCGGAGTTCGTTATCTGAAAAGAAGAGAAAGCGTGACAATTCCCATAGAGCGACAAATCATCGATGGCGTCTTTATGGCATAATATCAGATAATCATCGGGTTGAATTTCTGTATCTTCTTTAAAAGAAAATTCTTTCTTGCCAAGTATCAGTTTCCAATTCTTGATATTTATAGTCGAATCGGAGGTGTTGTATAACTCGACAAATTCCCATTCAGGAAGCCCGACGCTCGGACTTGGGTCAGCCATGATTTCGTTAATAACGATGTCGTTTTCGTAAGCAGTCTGTGCATGATTCGATAATACGCAGACCATAATTAATAGTGAGCATAACAGATGTTTCATACTTTTGTGGTTTTTCTTTTTTTATACGTTTAAGGTCTCTAATAAATTCGTATTTTTGCGTGTAAAAGTATAGCTTTTTTTTAATAAAACGCTGATTTTTAACAAACTTTAACTTTTGTGTTAAAAAATGTTAAAAATGAGTTCGAAATAAGCTTAAAAGAGTCATTATTTATTAATATTTGTTAAGAAATGAAAGTCGCTGTTATAGGAGCTACAGGTTTAGTCGGTCAGAAGATGTTACAGGTTTTGGCTGAACAAAATTTGCAGATTGACGAAATCATTGTAGCGGCATCAGATAAATCGATAGGAAGAAAAGTTACATATAAAGACCAAGAGTTGACATTGATTTCTATGGACCAGGCGGTGGAAGCTCGACCAAACATCGCTATTTTCTCAGCAGGCGCGGAGGTCTCGCTACAATATGCCGAGAAGTTCGCAGCCGTCGGCACTTACGTCATCGACAACAGTTCTGCATGGCGCAAAGATAAAAACGTGCCACTCGTAGTGCCAGAAATCAATGCCTCAGACATCAGTGTCGACAATCATATCATCGCTAATCCTAACTGCACCACTATATGTATGTTGATGGCATTAGCTCCATTACATAGAAAATACAACGCCAAACGTCTGGTGATTTCTACATATCAGTCAGTCAGCGGCAGCGGTCAGAAAGGTCTCAACCAACTGGCAATGGAGCAAAAGGGCGAAGTCTGCGACAATCCTGCCTATCCTACTCAGATTCATGAGAACGTGATTCCTCATGGCGGCAATTTCCTGGAAAACGGTTACACCGCAGAAGAAGAAAAACTCGTCTTCGAGACAAACAAGATTTTACATTCCGACATTGCTGTCACTGCTACAGTGGTGCGTGTGCCTGTCTATGGCGGTCATTCTGAAAGCATCAATATTGAATTTGAAAATGACTTCGATTTAGATGAGGTCAGAAATATTTTATCAGCAGCTCCTGGTGTGGTGCTTTACGACAATCCAAGTGAAAACATTTACCCTACTCCTGTCATGGCTTACGACAAGGACGAGGTCTTCGTAGGCAGAATACGTCGTGACTTCAGCATAGACAAAGGCTTGAATATCTGGCTTGTCTCGGATAACATCAGAAAAGGCGCTGCTACCAACGCAGTGCAGATTGCTAAATATATCATCGAGAATTTTAACCTATGAAAATATATCACAATTTCACCGATTTTGTAAAAGTGCCTAATGCAATAGTCACAATTGGTACTTTCGACGGCGTGCATCAAGGACATTGCGCGATATTGTCCGACATGGTCAGCGCTGCGAAAAAGATTGGCGGTGAGACTGTTGTTATTACTTTCTATCCACATCCTCGACAGGTCTTGAATATCGATAGCTCAAACCTTCGTTTCATCACCAGTCAGGAGGAGAAGATAAAACATCTCGAAGAGATTGGCATTGATAATCTCATCATTGTGAATTTCACTAAAGAATTCTCGCTTCTGCCTTCAGATGTCTTCATCCGTGATTATGTGATAGAGAAAATAAATCCAGCTAAGATTGTGATTGGTTATGACCATCATTTTGGAAAAAACAGAACCGGCGATTTCAGTCTGCTTCAAGATTTGTCATCACAATATAAATTTGAGGTTCAACGTATCGAAGCTCATGATGTTGAAAATATAGCGGTAAGTTCTACCAAGATACGTCATGCCTTGCAATGCGGCGATGTGGAACATGCTAACATGCTTCTAGGTTATCAATATTCTTACAAAGGAAAAGTCGTTTCAGGAAACAAGATAGGACGAGAGTTGGGCTATCGCACCGCAAATCTCGATGTGGAGAGAGAATATCGTTTGATAGAGATGCCTGGTGTTTATGCTACATACGTAGATTATGAAGGTGAGGTTTATAAATCAATGACTTATATAGGAAAGAAACCTACTATCAACGCAGGCAACGAAGAAAATATAGAAGTACATATCTTTGATTTTGACGGTGATATATACGAAAAAGATGTCAAGATTCGTTTTGTGAAAAGGATAAGAGACGAACGTAAATTCGACAGTCTTGAAGAATTAAAACAACAGATTAGCATTGACGAAAAACAGATAAGAGAATTATTATAGATTATTAACTTTAAATTATTTGATATGAAAAAAGTATTGACTTTATTAGTTGTTATGTGCTTGGTTTCATTCGTGAAGCCTGTCATGGCATGTACAAATTTCTTAATCACTCCAGGAGCTTCTGTTGACGGCTCATCAATGATTTCATACGCAGCCGACTCACACGTGCTTTACGGAGAATTGTATCACTTCCCAGCAGCTGACTATCCAGAAGGCGCGATGAGACAAATCGTTGATTGGGACTCAGGCAGATACCTCGGCAGCATTCCAGAAGTAGCACATACTTACAATGTAGTAGGTAATATGAACGAGTGGCAGCTCGCTATTGGCGAAACAACATTCGGCGGACTTTCAGGATTGGAAAATCCTAATGGCTTGATTGACTACGGCAGCTTGATTTATATCACATTACAACGTGCCAAGACAGCTCGTGAAGCTATCAAGACAATGGCTGAATTAGTTGCTGAATATGGTTATATCAGCGGTGGCGAGTCATTCTCTATCGCCGACCCTAACGAAGTCTGGATTATGGAACTCATCGGTAAAGGTCAGGAAAAAGGTGCTGTTTGGGTAGCTCGCCGCATACCAGACGGTTATGTCTCAGCACATGCCAACCAAGCTCGTATCACCACTTTCCCATTGGCTAACAAACAAAACAAAAACAGTATCACTTCAAAGAACCTCAGCAAGCTTTTGAAGAATGCTAACATCGACTGTGTTTACGCAGAAGACGTCATTTCTTTCGCAAAGAAAAACAATTTATACGCAGGTCCTGATGGACAATTTTCATTCTCAGATGTTTATGCACCAGTAGATTTCAGTGGTGCTCGTGCTTGTGAGATTCGTGTTTGGGCTATGTTCAATCAAGTTGTCGACGGCATGGACCAATATTGGGATTATGCAACAGGCAGAAACATCAAGCGTGCAAAACCATACGTAAGCGGTCAGCCACAGACACCAGAGAATTTCCCATCAAACAGAATGCCTCTCTGGGTTAAGCCAAATGAAAAAGTTAGTGTTTTGGATATGATGGCATTTATGCGTGACCACCTCGAAGGCACAGAACTCGATATGAGACAAGACATCGGCGCTGGTCCATTCGGTTGTCCTTACAGACCACGTCCAATGGGTTGGGAAGTTGACGGCGTAGAATATGTTCACGAAAGAGCAACAGCAACACAACAGACAGCATTCTCATTCGTAGCACAATGTCGTCCTAACACAATAGCTGAAATCGGCGGTATCATCTGGTTCGGCGTTGATGATGCAGCAAGCACAGTATATTGTCCAATGTACACATGTATGACAGAAATTCCAAACAGCTTCAGAGTTGGCAACGGCAGCATCATGGAGTATTCAGAGACAGCAGCATTCTGGGTTTTCAACCAAGTTACAAACTGGGCTTATACAAAATACAAATACATCCACCCAGAGATAGCCGAACGTCAGGCAGCTTACGAACAAGGATGGGTTGAAGCTGTAGCAAACATAGATGCCCAAGCAGCAGCATTGTATAATGAAGACCCAGCTAGAGCAGTTAAGTTCCTCACAGCATTCTCAAGCAGAGAGGCTGAGAAATTAACAGCAGACTGGAGAGAATTTTATAAATATTTATTTGTAAAATATATGGACTTCAATATCAAGACAGCTCAGCCAACTCCAAAGAGCCACAAGTTCATTGCTCCAAATGTTAAACAACCAGAATTCACTGAAGAATATTACAGAGCAATCATAGAACAAACAGGCGATAAGCTTAGAGTTTATTGATAAGACAACAAGTCTACAAGACAACAAGACAACAAGTAGGGATGCGATTTATCGTGTCCCTTTTGCGTTGGCAGTCAGCTATGATAGTTAAAAAAAACTTTAGCCTTTAGTCTTTAGTCTTTAGTCTTTTTTATATCTTTGCAACCCTAATTAAATCATTAAAATAGTTATGAAGAAATTATTACTTGTTATCTGCGCTGTGTTATCATTAAATATAGCAATGGCGCAAAAGAATGTGCTTATTGAAGAAGCTACAGGAACATGGTGTACTTACTGTCCATCAGGTATTTATTACATTGATTCATTGCATAATGTATATGACAATGTTATTTCAGTAGCTATTCACGCTAGTTGGCCAACCCAACCAGATCCAATGGCATATCAAGAATACTTCGAAAAGTCAAAGTTAGCTAATGCTCCTTCAGCAAACATCGGTCGTCGTTATAATGATAAAAATACAGACGAGTGGTTTGCAGCAGTTCAAGAAGAAATGAACCAACAGCCAAAAGCTAGTGTTGAAGTGACAACACAATTCGATGAAGCTACACGTTTGTTGACATCGGTCATCACTATCACAGCTCTTGAAAATATGGAAGGCACATACACTGTAGGTGGTGTCGTTACAGAAGATGCTGTTACAGGAACATCAGCAGCATACAACCAATCTAACATTTATGCTAACATTTGGACAAAGATGGGCGGTTTTGAAAACATGCCTGACCCAATTCCATCATATATGATTGCTTACGACCATGTAGCTCGTCAATTACTCGGCGGTTATGAAGGTGAAGGCGGTTTCCCTGTATCACTCGCTAAAGGTCAGTCTTATGCTCAGACATTCACATATTATCTCCCTGCAGAATATAACCACAATTACGTAAGAGTAGTTGGTATTCTTTTAAATGGCAATGGCACTGTCGACAATGCTGGTATCAGCCAATATGCTAATGGCAAGTCTAATGCAGCTCCAAAATTCACATCAGCCCCTGTCGTTAATATTCCAGCTGGCGTAGATTATATTTACAATGCATACTTCCATGATACAGATGATAAAAATGTCGTTATCACAGTGGAACAAAAACCAGAATGGTTGACATTACAACAAATAGATAATAAGTCAGCTATCGTCACAGGTAAGACAAACGAAGCAGGTGAATATACTGTAGTTTTGAAACTTACAGACGGTGAGACAGAAGTATATCAAGAATATACAATCGTTGTTTCAGAAGCATTGAATGCAAGCTGGGAAACATTAGGAGAACGTGCTTTCTCACAAGTCGGTTATGGCTTCATTTTCGGAACATGCTCATACGGTGGTGACATTTATACATTCATTTATGAAGGTGGTTTGCCTACTCTATACAGATATGGTGCTGTAGAAAAAACTTGGAAGAAAATGACTCCTATAATGGAAGAAATGGGTTATGATGGTAGCATTGCTGCTGGTACAGACGGTGTTTATGTTACATATACTCTTAAATCAAACGAATTGATTAAAGTTAAGAAATTTGCTAACGATGAATGGTCAGATGTTGGTCAAATTGGTAAAATAGGTTCAGTTCCAAAGATTGCTGTTGACGCACAAAATAGTGTTTATGTAGCATTCAATGATGCAGGAGATGGCAACCGTTATTATTTGAATAGATATAAAAACGGCAACTGGGAAACATTAGGTACTTACATCACAACAGGTGGTGGTTCATGGGCAAGATTAGCTCTCGATAGCAAAAACGTTCCTTATGTTTCATGGGTTGACTTCTTTGCTGGTAATAAGTTATATGTCTCTAAACTCGTTGGAGAAATCTGGTTGCAAGTAGGTAATGAACCTGTATCAGAAGAGAACTTCATCTCTAAGAACAGCCAAGATCTCGCTGTAGACGCTAACGGTAATATTTATATTGCATACTGCGTAAAAGGTACAGATCAGTTAGCAGTATATCGTCACAATGGTTCAGAATGGGAAATGTTAGGCGACGACATCGCAAGCGGTACTGTCAAAGGTATTGATGTTGCTATCGACAGCGACCAAAACTTATATGTAGCATACGCTGACGGTAATTTCGGTGATAAGGTTTCTGTAATCAAATATGACGGAACAGAATGGAGCTACGTTGGACAAAGAGGCTTCACAGAATCAGCTACAGATTCTTATATGGCAATGACATTACACAATGGTTCTCCATGTGTTGTCTATACAGACCTCGGTATGAATAGCAAAGCTTCTGCAAAATACTATAAAGTTGAAGACTACTTATATCCAGTTTTAAACCTCGAAGCTCAGGTCATCAGCAGCGATGATATCAGATTAACATGGTTACAACCTTATGATGCAGTTCCAACAAAATATAACGTCTACAGAAATGGCGCTTTGGTTGGTAATACAACACAAGTTTCTTATCTCGACGAAGATATGGAATCAGGCACATACACATACGATGTAACAGCTGTCTATGAAAACGGAGAGTCACAAAAGGTTACAGCTACTGTTTCCCTCACTGTCTCTATCACAGAAAATAATGAAATAGCTTTCGTGATGTATCCAAATCCAGCTAAAGACTTCGTTACTATTGAAAGCGCAATGGAAGCTGTTGTTAAGATTTACTCTGTAAACGGTCAAATGCTTTCACAACAAAATATCAGTGAAGGTATCAGCACAATAGACCTCTCAAATCTTAATGCTGGCATGTACTTCATCAGCGTTAACGAAACAATGGTTAAAGTTGTGAAACAATAATAAGACAACAAGTCTACAAGACAACAAGTAGAGACGCATCATAATGCGTCTCTATTTTTATATAATTATGAATTATGCATTATGCATTATGAATTGACTTATAAAGTCGAAAGACTTGTTCTGCTATGTTTGTTCCTTTGTATTTCTGAACGTATTCCAGACTTGCAGTGATACGTCTTCTGCATTCTTCTTTGTCATTAAGCAGATGCATCACTGCCGCTGACATGCCTTCTGCGTCGTCAGGATGGACGTAGGAACAGTCAGGACCTCCTGCTTCTTCAAGACATGAGCCTGTGCAGGCAACGACTGGCAAACCGCTTAGAATGGCTTCTATGACAGGTATGCCGAATCCTTCATATCGCGATGGATATACGAATACTTCTGCCTTCTTATATATGACGTTCAATTCATCATCGTTAACGCCACTAAGCAGATGCAGACGTGATGATACTCCTATTCTGTCTGCTTCTTTTATAACCTTATCTGTATACTTTGTCTTCTTCCCGACAGCAACGAGATGAACATCGCTTGGCAATAGATTTAATGCTCTTACCGCTAGCATCAGGTTCTTACGTTCTTCTATCGTTCCTACACAAAGTAAATATCGTTTCGGTAAGTCGTATTTTTCTGTCACGACATTCATATCTTGTTCAGATGGTGTTGTCGTAAACTTAGGGTTACAGCTTTGATATATGACCTCTATCTTTTCAGCGTTTATCTTGCCGAATTCCAAAATGTCACGTTTTGTACATTCAGATATCGCTATTATGCAATCTGCTTGTTTTATGGTCTTATGAAATTTCCAGGTGTATATTTTTCTGTCGAGCCAGCGATAATATTCCGGATGACGCAAGAAGATGAGGTCGTGGATGGTGACGACGCTTTTGATTCCGTTTTCTTTTAATCCTATGGGAAGCTCGCCGCTGAGACCATGATAAATCTGTACTTTGTCTTCAACGAGCTGCTTGACGATTTTTTTTGTACGCCATAAGGATTTGTAAATCTTGCCGTATCTTTTTTTAGGGAAGACAAAAGCTGAATTGTTAGATTCAATGATTTGGTTTCTTAACTCGTCGCGACCCTTGTCGGGTGTGTATAACAATAATGTATTGTCGGTGTTGCAACGAATCATATCGTTTACCAATGTCCTGCAGTAATTGCCTAATCCAGTGCCATTGCGAACGATACGTTTTGCGTCAAAACCAATAATCATTGAATCTTTCATCGGATATTTTTTGATATATCTTACTTGATAGCTGCAATGCCAGGGAGTTCCTTACCTTCGATAGCTTCCAACAATGCGCCGCCGCCTGTTGATACGTAAGATACCTGGTCTGCTAAGTTGAACTTGTTGACGCATGCTACTGAGTCGCCGCCGCCTATCAATGAGAAAGCACCGTTCTTGGTAGCCTCTACTATAGCCTCGGCAATAGCGCGTGAGCCGTTTGAGAAGTTGTCGAATTCAAACACTCCACATGGTCCATTCCATAAGATAGTCTTTGAGTTTTTGATGACTTCGCCAAATAACTCTCTTGTCTTAGGACCGATGTCCATGCCTTCGTAAGCTTCTGGGATATCCATTGGGTCTACTACCAAAGTGTTGGCATCGTTGCTGAAATCGTCGGCAACGACAGCGTCTACTGCCAATACCAAGTTGACACCTTTATCTTTAGCTTCTTGTAATAATGAGAGAGCTAAGTCGAGTTTGTCGTTTTCGCATATTGACTTGCCGATATTGCCGCCGAGAGCTTTCTTGAATGTGTATGTCATGCCGCCACAGAGGATGAGGTTGTCGACTTTGTTGAGAAGGTTCTCGATGATTTCTATCTTAGTTGAAACTTTAGAACCGCCCATGATAGCTGTGAAAGGACGTTTGATGTCTTTCATGACTTTATTGACAGCATCAACTTCCTTACCCATGAGGAAACCGTACATCTTATGTTCTGCATCGAAATAGTCAGCGATGAGAGCTGTTGAAGCATGAGCGCGGTGTGCTGTGCCGAAGGCATCGTTGATGTAATAGTCGGCATAAGAAGCCAATGTCTTGGTGAATTCTTTTTGGCTTTCTTTGAGAGCTTTCTTAGCTTCGTCGTAACCTTCTTCACCTTTTTCTATGCCACGAACCTTACCTTCTTCTTCAGCGTAGAAACGGAGGTTTTCGAGCAAGAGGACATCGCCGTTTTGCATATTAGCGATTTGTTCTGCAGCCTTCATGCAGTCGTCAGCGAAAGCTACTTCCTTGCCTATGACTTGGCTTAGATAATTTACTATATGTTTAAGAGAATACTTTGGGTCTGGGTTTTTCTTAGGACGACCGAGATGTGACATCAATATGAGTTTGCCGCCATCATTGATGACCTTGTTGATAGTAGGCATCGCAGCGCGGATACGAGTGTCGTCAGTGATGTTGAAGTTCTCGTCCAATGGGACGTTGAAGTCGACGCGAACGATAACGCGTTTTCCGTTGAAATTATTTTGTTCGATGTTTGTCATAATATATAATGTTTAGTGTTTGTTTTCTTTAATGTTAAAAAATATTAACGGAACAGTTTTTCCACAGCCTGGATAGTCTTAGGCAATACGAGTACCACTACTCTATCTTCAGCTTGAATCTGGAAGTTACCTGTTGCTATGTAGCTGTCTTCACCTCTGATGATACCGCCTATGATTGCGCCTTCTGGCATATTGAGTCTGTTGATAGGTTTCTCTGTCACAGCAGCGCCGTCGCGTACCACGAACTCTACGATGTCGGCGTCGATACCGCTGAGACATTTGAGAGATGAGACATTGCCGCCGAGGGTGTAACGCACCATGTAACTGGCAGCGATGAGTTTTTTGTTGATGATAGTGTCGATGCCTATGTTTTGTGATATGTCGATATAGTCGATGTTTTCAACCATGGCGATGGTTCGTTTCACTCCGAATGACTTAGCCTGCAGACAGGTAAGGATGTTGGTCTCTGTGTTTTCTGTCACAGCGATGAAAGCGTCCATGTCTTTGATGCCTTCGTCTTCGAGGAGGTCGACGTTACGTGCGTCAGCGTTAACGACCAAGGTGTTAGACAGAACGTTGGTTAGTTCAAAACTGCGTTCTTTGTCCTGTTCGATAATCTTGATGTTGAGATCGTTTTCTAGACGTTTTGCTGTCATCTTGCCGATACGTCCGCCACCGACAATCATCACGTTGTTGATGTTGAATTTTGTCTTGCCGCTGAGTTCCATCAGTTCTTTGATAGCATGAGGCTTGGTGATGACATAAACGAGGTCGCCTTCATGGAAGATGTCGTCGGCCTTAGGGATGAAAGTGTTCTGACGACGATGTATAGCAAGAGCTTTGAAATCGATGTGCTTGTAGTTCTCGATGAGTTCTTCCAAAGTCTTGTTGATAGAAGGAGCGTTAGGCTCGAGTTTTATCATCAGCAGTTCCAGCTTGCCGCCAGCGAAGTCGTGTGTCTCTGTAGCGACATTCTGTTTTAACAAGTTGATGATTTCCTGAGCGGCGATGTCTTCAGGAGAAACGATGCCGTCGATGCCCAAGTCTTGATATATACGCCAGTTTTCCTTGCTGAGGCTTTCCATGGTGTTGACACGCACGATGACCTTTTTTGCACCTAGTTTCTTGGCAAGGATACCTGTCAGGAGGTTGATATGTTCATCATGTAGGACGGCAATGACCAAATCAGCCTTCTTGACATTAGCCTGTTGTAAGACTCGTATGGAGGTAGAGTCACCTACAATGGTCATAAGGTCTGACTGCGATTCAATCATTTTAAGAAGTTCTTCATGAGGGTCGACGATGGTGATGTTATGATCGCCATGTTCCAAGGCCTCAGCCAAATGCATCCCGACTTCTCCGTCTCCAGCTATGATAATATTCATAATTTATTTTTAGGCAAATGTAATAAAAAAACTTTATTTCTCAATAACAAAACTATCCCAGTCGCGATGCACTGTGAAATAGTTTCTAAATTTTGTCAGCGACTCCATATCGATTTCTGCTTCTAAAATATCTTCTCTGTTTTCTGTGAGTTCTGCCACTATCCTGCCCTTGCCATTTACCACTTTGCTGTTGCCAATGTAAGGGATGTTATTATGGTCGATGCCTACTCTGTTGACACCGATGAAATAAGCTTGGTTTTCTATCGCTCTTGCTGAGAGAAGAGTGCTCCAGATATAAGCCTTCTGCATTGGCCAGTTGGCAATGACGATAGCGAGGTCATATTCAAACTCACCGTCTTTGTATCCGTTGCGAAGCCATACAGGGAAACGTAAGTCGTAACATACGAAAGGACGAATCTTCCAGCCTTTGTATTCTATTGTTGTAAGATTCTGACCGCAACATAATTGCTCCTTCTCGCCTCCCATGAAAGTATGACGCTTGTCGTAAGTGTGATATGTTCCGTCAGGATTCATCCACACGAGAGTGTTGTGGCTTTTAAGACACTGAGTTGCTGAGTTGCTGAGTTGCTGAGTTGTGGATGAAGTCTGTTGACTGTTGTCTGTTGACTGTTGTCCAAACGAAGTGATAAAGCTACCGACGATAGCGCAGTTACGTTCTTTGGCTTTTTGACGGAGCCATGTCATTGTGGCGCCGTTTTCATCTTCAGCGAACAATTCTGGCTCGGCAGGGAATCCTGTGGTGAATGTCTCTGGTAGTATAATGATATCTCTGTCATCTTGAATTCTTGTAAAAAGTTCATCAAGATGCTTGAAGTTTTCTGAAGGATTTCGTGCAATGATGTCGCTCTGCACGCAAGCTATTTTTAGTGTCATAATTTTTTTATCAGCTTTCCTGTTTTTGAAAAATCTCCGCAATTGATGGTGTAGATATAAGTCCCAGAATGGAGATTCTCAAGATTTAAAGTCAATGTTTTTTCTTCGCTATAAAGTCTTTCTCTTTTTATTATTTTTCCATTAAAATCGTAGATTGTTAGAATGGCGTGTTGTTCAAACGGCAACGAATAACTGACAGTAAGATTGTTTGTCAAAGGATTTGGCGATAGCTTGATGTCGAATTCAATAGTTTCGCTTTCAATTCCTAATGTTTCTGCTTTGTTTAAGATTTTATCAGCTATTCCTTTGTTGCTATAATATTCTTCAAGAGATTCTTGTTGAGCTTTTTTTGTTGTGACTAATGTAACAATTTGATTAAGCTGCGTCTCAGTCGCATGGTCTATATTTTCAAGTATAAATAGTTCCAAAAACATAAAATCAAAAGAGTACTGACCGCAGTCATAATCGTCATTAATTTCTTCAATGAAAAATACATCTCTTGAATCGTATAAATCAATTAATTCTTGAATGAAATTACTGCGTAGGAACAATTCTGCGTATCCGTTAAAATTATTTCTTACTTTTTCAAAACCTATAAGATAATCATCGGAAAGCATGACATTTATGTTGAAAGGATAATAAAGACAAGTTTCTAACAATCTTGATGTAGAGATATTTTCCAATGTGTCGAGTGGAATCTGAAGAGAATCTAAACGTTGCGAATAATTCATGTCTTCCCATTCGACACAACCTGGGAAATAAGGATAAGAATAACCGTTATATTTGATGACATTTGTATGATATGGACTAAATCCTTGCGCCATAATGCCACAATGACTTAATAAAAACAATATCATAACAAAAATTATCTTCCTCATATATATTCTTAATTATTTATAAATCTGTATATTATCATCTTTCAAAAATTGTGGACAATGTCTGTTGACTGTTGTCCGTTGTCTGTTGACCTTATTGATTCATCGCAAAAGCATAAGCTCCGATGCAAACCGCTGATGATGTTCCGAGTTTCGTTGTTGTGATACCGATTTTCTTTGATGGGTCGTACCATACTTCTTTGTCGGAGAACGGTACTTTTATCATCTTGCCTGATGTTGCAGTGAATGCCTTCTGACCTTCTTCATCGTCGAGGTTGTATGCAGAAATCTCCATTCTTGGGATTTTGTTTCCGTCTAAACCAGGATATGCAGTGTTGAGTAATTCCACGACTTTAGGCATGAAAATCTTTGATGCGCCTGAGAGACCGCCGCCGAGAACCACGATGCCGTCTATCACTGTAGCGATGTTAGCGATGATATCGGCTAATACTGTTGCGAATTCGTCCCATGCTTTGAGAGCAGCATCTTTGTTACCTTCTTTATTTCCTAGAGCTATTTCGTAGATGTCGAAAGGCTGTGGAGCTTCGTTGAATTCGATGCCAGCCTCGCGAGCATAAACGCGACGCACGCCTCTGATGCTGATTGAGTCTTCTGCGCTTGTCTGTGGATAAAGTATGTTTCTCATGCACCATACCTCTGCGCCTGCTGAGTTGTCGCCTTGTAACAAGTGGCCGTTGAGTACCACGCCGCCACCGAAGCCAGTGCCGAGTGTCAAGCCGACGAGGTTCTTATATCTCTTATGGTTGCCAGCCTTTTCAAGCATAGCGTTTATTTCAGGAAGCACACCGCCTAATGCCTCTCCATATGCGAATAAGTCGCCGTCGTTGTTGATATAAACTGGAACCTTGAATTCGTTTTCCAACATATTTTTAAGAGCTACACCGCCTCTGAAGAGAGGGAGGTTGGCGAGGTCGCAGATGATGCCGTTAGGATAGTCGGCAGGACCAGGGAAACAGAAACTGATAGCTGCTGGCTTGCTGCCGCATAACTCTTCAGTGCGACGGAATCCTTCTATGATTTTCTTGAGTTGTTCTTCTAAAGTGTCGGAAGCAGTCTTGATAGTGAAAGCCTCTATTATCTCTTTATAGTTTTGTACTGCAGAGAATTTGAATCCTGTGCCACCGGCATCGAGGACAAAGATAATGCTGTATGAATCCATAGTATTTATTTTTTAATTTTTTCTTTTTTATGTAAAAATTTTTCCACCCAAACTACCCACATTATAAATATGAAAAAGTAGAATAATGTTTTAAAGAAATAATCGTGGAAGAAATCGAAACGTGTTGGGAAAGGTATCATGCAAAGTGTGATGCCTACGACTCTTACTACATTGACAAATTCAATGATGACGAGGCCGAGTGGGATGTACCATGCTTTATGTTTCCATGGTCCAGGGAAAAGCAGCATTAGGAAAATCCAGTGGAGCCATTGTTTCAGACTCGTACACTCAGGAGCTACATTGACAAAGGAATATGCCTCATTGCAATTGATGACTCCTATAGCATGATTATGTGTGATGAAGTCGACATGGAAGATATGCTCCAGCACCCAGCAGCTCTGGTTGAACAATAAGGCAGAAGCCGAGTCGAAGAGCTTGGCGATAAGGTCGCCGAAAGGGAAATAATTTACAGCCTGCCATCCCAGATATAGAAAATGGAAGGTGAAAATAAGCAAGATAAACAATCCGACATCAATCGTTGAAGTGTATTTCGGATCTTTGTATAATTCTTTTATTTCTTTTAAATTCATAATTCACAATTTAACTCCTAACTCCTAATTCCTAACTCCTAACTAAAATCAATCATCCGAAATCTCCTTCAGTGTTGCTTGATATGTTGTAAATATCAAGGCACGTGAGATGTATCCGAGATATTTCTTTCCATCGACGACGGCAATGTTGTAGTTGCCAGAGCGTTCGAATTTCTTTACCACTTCTTCTGCGCTGTCTTCTGTAGTGACGAGGTAGTCAGGCAGCAGCATGATATCTTCGATGGAAGTGTCATATTGTTCAGGGTCGAAGATGATTTTGCGTATTGAGTCGAAGAGCACGTGGCCTTTGAAGTTGCCTTTTTCATCCACTACAGGATATATGTTTCTTGTTGAAGAAGATATTATAGGCAAGAGGTCGCGTAATGTCTGTTCTGGCCTTATCGTCTTGAAGTTGGTTTCGATAAGTTTGTTTACCGTTATCATATTCAAGATGCTGATGTCTTTGTTGTGAGACACGCGGACACCTTTGTCGCTTACGGATTTGGTATATATTGAGTCTTTGAAGAAAGCCCTGTTGATGGCGTACGACATTGCCGATACTATCATCATAGGCACCATGAGCGAGTAGCCGTTTGTTATCTCCGCGATGAGGAAGATACCTGTCAGCGGAGCGTGCAGCATTCCAGCGATGACACCTCCCATTCCCACGAGAGCGAAGTTGGTGATATTAAGGTTGCCGATGCCGATAGTGTTGACGAGTGTAGCGAAGAACATTCCTGAGAACGCTCCCAAGAACAAGGCTGGAGCGAAGGTGCCTCCCACTCCACCAGCAGCGAAGGTAAACGAGGTGGCAAAGGCTTTAAGTAAAATGATTACCAGCATCAAGGCTAGGATAATCCATTTGTTATTTTGGAAGCTGGAGAAGATATCGTTCTCGAATAAGATAGAGTTGTCGTTGTTGAGAGCAGCGTTGATGGCTTCGTAGCCTTCACCGTATAAGGCAGGGAAGATGAAAATCAAGATGCCCAGACCGCTGACGCCTAACGTGAATCTAGTCCATGGCGACTTTATCTTCTTGAAGCGTTTGTCGACTTTGAAGTATACGTACATGAAATATGCCGATACCAATCCGACGAAGATGCCGAGTCCTACATAGAACAAGGAGTTGGCAGGCATGAAGGCGGTGCTGGTAGTGATGGTGTATTCGAAGGCTCTTCCTAAGAAATAATAAGATGTGAGGATAGCTACGAATGACGATACTATGATTGGTATCAGGGAAGCCATGGAGATGTCTATCATAAACACTTCTATGGCGAAGATGATGCCTGTGATAGGAGCTTGGAAGATTGAAGCCAGAGCGGCAGCGCATCCCATTCCGATGAGCACTACTATATTCTTCTGATTCAGACGTAGCAGCTGTCCGATGTTGGACCCTATGGCTGAGCCTGTAGATACAGACGGACCTTCAAGTCCGACGGAACCACCGAAACCCACTGTCAAGGCACTGGTAAAGATGGATGCGTATGTGTTGTAAGGCTTGACGGCACCCTTGTTTTTCTGTATGGCATATAAGATACCCGGTATGCCGTGGCCTACATCTCTCTTCAGGATGAAACGACAGAATATTATGGTAAACAAGATACCTACGGCAGGGAGGATGAAGAACAGCAGTCCGTAGTGGTCTTCATGTGTCGCGATGTTATAGAAATAATCTCTGATGTAGTGGGCTAATTTTTTGATAATGATAGCCGACAGACCAGCCAGGAAACCCGTAGGCAAGCTGAGTAACAGCATGAACTGTTTCTCCGACATATGAGTATGACGCCATCTGTTTATCTTCTGTGCAAATAATATAGTATATGCTTTTATTTTTGTTTTCACGATGTTCGATTTTTAAGTCTTCAAATATAAAAAATCAATCTGTAACGTGGGCATTTTTGAACAAATATTTTTTATATTTGCAGAAAGTAATAATACTATGAGGATTTTCAGTTATAACGTAAATGGAATAAGAGCTGCTATCACCAAAGGGCTGCTTCAATGGTTGGAGGCCAACTCGCCTGATGTCGTTTGTCTTCAAGAGATTAAAGCCACTCAAGATCAAATTCCTCTCATGGAGATAGAGATGCTAGGCTATCAGCATTTCTGGTTTCCAGCAAAGAAAAAAGGTTATAGCGGCGTTGCTATCCTCACCAAAATTACTCCCGATAATGTCGTTTATGGAATGAATAATCCAGAGTATGACGATGAAGGTCGTTTCATCAGAGCCGACTTCGGCGACCTTTCCGTAGTAAGCGTGTATCATCCTTCAGGAACAAGCGGCGACGAACGCCAGGACTTCAAAATGAAATGGCTCGACTTCTTCCGTTCATATGTCAACGAATTAAGAAAGGCTCGCCCAAATCTTGTCATCTCTGGTGACTATAATATATGTCATGAAGCCATAGACATCCACGACCCAATACGTAATGCTAAGTCATCGGGATTCTTGCCTGAAGAGAGACAGTGGTTTACTGAATTCCTCAGCGATGGCTATACCGACAGCTTCCGTCATCTTGTGAAAGAACCTCATCATTATAGCTGGTGGAGTTATCGTGCCAATGCAAAGCAGAACAACAAAGGTTGGCGTATCGATTATCATATCTTGACAGATAATCTTAATGATAAGTTAAAATCAGTCGGCATAATGCCAGAAGTGAATTTTTCGGACCATTGCCCTATTGTAGTTGAATTAAATTATTAAAAATGATAGAGTATATTAAACATCATCTGGTAGATACAGCAGTTTGGGTATTTGCTGTTTCATTTCTCTTAGTATTGATTTTATTTCTTAGAAAAAAAAGAAATAGATATAGAGTAAGATTTTATTTCAGCTTTCTGTTATATAAATTAGGGATAAAGAAAAGAATATCCCGAACACACATCTCTAGGATTCATGTCAGAGAGTGTTATGAGCCTTTGGTGGAACTCGTAAAACATCCAAAGATATTTTATAACAACGACACTTTAGAACATCCGATATTGTTGAGAAAAGCTGTAGCTATGAAACTTTATAAGGTGGCTGACCGACTTCCTGAAGGTGTTTATTTGAAGGTATATAGCGCGTTTCGTTCTCGTATTTCTGTATATAATGTTTGGAAACAAGAAGAGGAACGAATGACAAAAGAAAATCCTCAGATGAATCGTGGTGAGCTGCTTAAGCTTGTCAATTCTAAAGTAGCCAGTCCTAATGCTAATATGGGCGGTCACGACACTGGTGCTGCAGTCGACTTAGCTCTTTGCGATAGTAATCAGAATGATTTCGATTTCGGCACAAAGATCAATGATAAAAATAAAAACCATCATCTCACTTCTGAACAGAAAAACAATCTTAAGATGTTAAGGAAAGTGATGAAGTCTCAGAATTTTGTTGCTAATCCTGATCGTTGGTGGCATTTCTCTTGCGGCGACAAGACTTGGTCGGCATATAAAGGAAAACGCAACGCCGCGATATATGGTGCTGTAGAAAAGGAATTTGAGAACATGGGATACGTAAGTGTCATTAAGACTGAATTAAAATCTGTTAACATAAAATAATCCTGCCTGATGAAAATAGCAGCTTTGGTATCTGGTGGCGTCGACAGCTCCGTGATGGTTCCGATTTTAAAAGAACAAGGTTTTGACCCTCACATCTTTTATATTAAAATTGGTCTCGAAGGTAAAGACGATTTGATGGATTGTCCTTCAGAAGAGGATATTGAGATTACGACATATATCGCTAAGAAATATGGTTGTAAGTTCGACATCGTGGATTTACAGAAAGAATATTACGACAGAGTAGCGTCTTATACTATGGAATCGGTACGCAAAGGATTGACACCAAATCCTGATGTGATGTGTAACAGAATGATAAAATTCGGCGCATTCGAGGAAAAGATGGGCTACCAATTCGACAGAATTGCTACTGGTCACTATGCTCGTCAGTGGTACGATGAAAACGGCATCTCATGGCTCGGCACAGCAGTCGATACTTTCAAAGATCAAACTGACTTCCTTGCTAGAATAACATACCATCAATTATCAAAGGCGATGTTCCCTATCGGCGATTTGCCAAAGGCAGAAGTACGTCGTTTGGCAGAATTTCATAAGCTTCCAAGCGCACAACGCCACGACTCTCAAGGTATATGTTTCTTGGGTAAAATCAACTACAATGATTATATCAGAGAATATGTAGGCGAAAAAGAAGGCGACATCATTGAGATGGAGACAGGCAAGAAACTCGGAAAACACAAAGGTTTCTGGTTTCATACAATAGGTCAGAGAAAAGGCCTTGGTCTCGGAGGCGGTCCTTGGTTCGTCGTGAAAAAAGATACAGAACGTAACCTCATTTATGTCTCTAAAGGCTACGACCCAATAGCACAATACACAAACAACATCGACTTGGTTGATGTCATGGCGATGAATCCAGCCATTACATTAACTGATGGACAAAGAGTACGTTATAAGATACGCCATCAGCCTGGATTTAATTTAGGTAATTTAAAACTCACCGAAAGCGGCTTGACAATCATTTCAGACGAAGCAATCTCTGGAGTTGCTGCTGGTCAGTTCGGTATCATCTATCACGAGACAGAGCCAGTGGTTTTAGGTAGCGGAGTTATTGGGTGAAATAAAAACTCTGAACTTTGACTCTGAACACTGACCTTGGCTTTGATTCGGACAATATTATTGAGTTCGAAGTTTCTTAATGAATGAAGATAATCTTCTTTCAATGCTATTAATATTTTTTATTATGCTATCATAGTCATTATCGTTAATATATTTTAACATATATGATAGTTCAATCTGTGTTTCTAATTCAAATGCAGATCCTACAGATATTTCAAGATATCTAGCAAACTCTGTTGTTGATATTCTTGAGGAACCTTCTGCTATGTTTGAAGGAATAGAAATTGCAGCACGTTGCATTTGATTTATAATGGCATCATATCTTGGAAAAGTATTGGTTAATTGGTAAATACTCCTTGCAAGATTCATGGAATCTCTCCAAAAATCGTATGTTTTAAAGTTTCTCATAAATTTTGTTTTAAAGGTTTGTTATTAAATTGGTAATGTCAGTGTCAGAGTTCAGTGTCAGAGTAAAAAAAATCCCGACCAATCGATCGGGATTTTTTTGATTATTATCAATCTTCGTCTTTCTTGCTTTCTTCGTAAGCTTTCAAGAGTTTTGTTTGAACGTCAGTTGGAACTTGAGCATATTCTGCGTATTCCATTGTGAATGTACCACGACCTGATGTCAATGAGCTCAAAGATGTTGAATATCTATCCATTTCTGCGAGAGGAACTCTAGCGCGGATGATTTGATAGTTGCGGTCAGCATCCATACCCATGATGATAGCACGACGGCCTTGGAGGTCAGTATTAACAGCACCCATCATATCTTCTGGCATACGAACTGTCAAGTCGTAGATAGGTTCCATGATCTTAGGACCAGCGTTTTTAAATGCTGCTGAGAATGCCATACGACCTGCAATCTTAAATGCCATTTCGTTTGAGTCAACTGGGTGCATCTTACCATCGTAGATGTAGCAGATGATGTCACGAGCATAAGAACCTGTAAGAGGACCTTCTTCTAAACGTTCGTTGATACCTTTCAAGATAGCTGGCATGAAACGAGCGTCGATAGAACCACCAACGATACAGTTGCAGAAGATGAGTTTACCGCCCCATGGGAGATCGTATTCATCTTTACCACGAACTTGGAGGTCTGATGGATCTGTGTAGCCTTCATAGTAAGGAGCTAATCTCATGTGAACTTCACCGAATTGACCTGAACCACCTGATTGTTTCTTGTGACGGTAGTCAGCGTTAGCTGTCTTAGTGATTGTTTCACGGTAAGGAACTTTTGGTGATGCGAACTCAACAGCGATTTTGTGTACGTTGTCGAGGTACCATTTAATTGTGTTGAGGTGATATTCACCTTGACATTGGAGGATATTTTGTTTTAACTCACGTGACATTGATGTGATGACTGTTGGGTCAATCTTGTGGTAGTCAGCGAGGATACCGCCTAATTTTTCGTCTTCTTGTGAGTTAACGGCTTTGATAGCTGTTGAGAAGATTGGAGCTGGGAATGGAACGCCTTCGAAAGCTGTGTCAGAAATCTTAGCATCAACTAAGCTGTCGTTAACGCGAACGTCTTTCAATTTAATTGTAGAGATGATATCACCAGCGCAAGCTTTTTCAACTCTTTCGCGAGTTTTACCATTAGAAACTAAAAGTTGAGAGATACGTTCTTTGTTACCTGTACGTGGGTTAACGAGGTCTTGTGATTCAGCGATTGTACCGCCGTAGATACGTGCCATAGCAACGTCACCAACGTTTTGTTCGTTAGAAATTTTGAAGAAGAACATAGCTGGAGCTTCTTCTGTGCTGTTGTGGAATTCTGTTCCGTTAGCAGCTTTTGTTGCGTGAACGTGAGCTGGTGATGGGCAAGCGTTGATGAGGAACTCGAGGAGACGAGTTACGCCAGCGCCTGATTTAGCAGCACCGCATAATACTGGGAACATTTCACGGTTGATGATACCGAGGTGGAGACCTTTTTCCATGTCTTCAGCTGAAAGTGTACCTTCTTCGAAGAATTTTTCCATGAGGCTGTCGTCGCCAGCAGCTGCTTGCTCGATAAGTTGTTCGTGCATTTCTTCTGCTTTGTCAGCGAGGTTAGCTGGAATATCTTGTACTTCAGGAGCGCCGTTGCCATTTTTGAAGACTAACATCTTCATTGTGATGAGGTCGATAACTGAGTTGAAACCTTCACCTGTAGCAACTGGGAATTGAACTGGAGTAACTTTGTCGCCGAAATATTCTCTTAATTGACGTACTGTATCGTCGAAGTTAGCGTTGCTGTGGTCTAATTGGTTCATGAAGAACACAACAGGCTTGTTTGTCTTTGTAGCATATTTCCAAGCATTTTCAGATGTAGCTTCAACACCTGATTGAGCATTGACTGTGAATACAGCCATGTCAGCAGCTGTTAAACAAGCAACGATGTCGCCTGAGAAGTCGCTAAAACCTGGAGTATCTAAAATATTGATTTTTTTGTCGTTGTAGATTGTATGTAACAAACTAGCGTTTACAGAAATACCGCGTTCTGTTTCGATTGGACGGTAGTCAGATACTGTGTTTTTACCTTCTGTAGTACCTTTTCTGTTGATGAGCTTGCCTTCGAAAACCATGTTTTCAGCAAGTGTTGTCTTACCGGATTTAGCTGCTCCTATGAGAGCAACATTCCTGATGTCTTCTGTTTGGAATATTTTCATGTTTATACTTAAATTGATTCTTTAATAAATGAAAATTGGCAATTCCCCAATTTGGAGTGCAAAAATACGTATTTCAATTAAATAATACAAGTATTTTTCTTAAACATTTTCCATCTATTCTCATCCATCTTCGCACCTATGACCTGAATGATGCTTTCTGCTAAATGATTGCCTATAGTGCCACATCTTTCCAAATCGTAGCCATTGATGAGTCCGTATAAAAATCCTGCTGCGTACATGTCACCAGCGCCAGTGGTGTCGACAACATCGACTTTGTTGCAGCCTATCGTAACGACTTCTTCGCCTCTCTTGATTAAAGAACCTTTCTTGCCAATTTTTACAATGGCTATTTCTACTTTGTCAGCGATATAATGTAATGATTCTTCTGCCGACATTTGTGTCAATGCCTTGGCTTCTTCTTCATTGGCAAAAACGATGTCGATTTGTGGAAGTAATTCGTTCAAGAATTCGCGGTTGTCTTCAACAACATTGTAACTTGCGAGGTCTAAAACGACTTTACATCCGCATTCTTTCGCTGTCGCGATGGTCTTTGTAAAAACAGCTTTGTTTGCGATGAGGTAGCCTTCAACGTAGCAGTAGTCCCATCCTTTGAATAATTCTGGCGTGATGACACCTTCGTTGAGTTCTAATGATGCGCCGAGGTTTGTCGCGAAGGTGCGTTCGCCGTCGGCTGAAATGATGGTTCGTGCTGTTCCCGATGCGGTTTTTGTGTGGAATACTAAAGGTTTCACTCCTGCTGATGTCATTGACTCTTCAAAGAACTTGCCGATTTCGTCTTTGCCGAGATATGAGATGAATCCGCTCTCGATGCCTAATGTGGCTAATCCATGGATTGTGTTAGCAGCTGAGCCGCCTGGAGCCATCGAACTTTCGTAAGCTGAGAGTTTGCTTTCTATTACGGCTGACGATTTTTCATCAACCAACTGCATTGAACCTTTTGGTATGTTTAATTCTTCGAGTATGCTGTCATTGTCGATGCGTGTTAAGATGTCGACTAATGCACTTCCTATTCCAACGATTGATTTGTTCATATGATTTTATTTTGGCTTTGAGTTGTGAGCTATGAGAAGTGAGCATTGCTCGAAGCTCGAAGCTCATTGCTCAAGGCAGGTTGATACGATTAACTAGGTGTATAAAAAAAGAAAATGACTGCTGTTTGGCAATCATCTTCTTCAATTAATAACATGAAACATAAAAAAATTACACTTTGTAATCTCTCTTTGCGCCCCCTTCAGGACTTGAACCTGAGACCCCCTGATTAACAGTCAGATGCTCTAACCAACTGAGCTAAGGAGGCGTTTGCAACGTTTTTCATCTCCGTTTTGCGATTGCAAAGGTACATCTTTTTTTTATACCGACAAGACTTTTTTTAATTTTTTTTAAAATATTTTTATTTTTGTTTTTAAATGCTTGATAATTATACTATTGAGAGTTGCGAGAATATTCTTCTAACCTTAAAATTGCCCTTATATTTCTAAATGGAATGAGATTTCTGAATGGAAAAAGCACTTTTATGACGACACTTAACCACCATTTGTAATAAATCTTGAGTTTGCAATATGCTTTTCTGAACTTGAAATTATGTATTAAAAACTCTTGAATGTTGGAGTGTTCGGTAATTGTTCTGCTGCCGTCATTGACATATTTGAGTTTTCTTTCTTCAAGATAATATTGGTTCATTGTAAAAATTAAACCGTAATATGGATATGTTCTGTCTTTTAAAGATTCGGGCTTACATTTCATATCATCGTATTCGCAGCTGTCTTCCTTTATCCTATTGATTGAAATAGCAACTGCTTCCTTATTATCTTTTCTTTCAACAAGCCAGAATTCTTTGTCGGATTCTTTTTCGTATTTTTTTATCATTTCATCAAATTCATTATTATTAATCACATGACATTTGATGTTATATGATTTCTGCGCAGAAGAGATAATCGGTAATGCTACTTCTGAAAATTCTTCAAGACTTATTTTTCTTATATCATAAAATCTTAGCGAACGACGAATGTTTCTTCTTGTTGAAAATGGCAATTCTGAAATATCTTCCAGTTTATCTTTTATAACAAACCAGAAAGAAGTTTTTTCTTTAGTATCAAAATCGTATGTATTACGAATCATGAGACCTTTCCTTTCTAATAAAAATTTAGCATCCTCTTTTGAAAGATGCTGTTCTTTGTTTTCTTCTAGGAAAATCCATGTGTTTTTATAAAAACGATATCGATTCATACTAATATTTTCTTCTGTAGAAAACTTTCTTATAAGTTCCGAAAATGAGATTAACTAATGTTAGAATAAATGATGAAACAGCATTTCTATTCTCCGATTTTCTAAACATAAGATAATGCCATTTTATAAGCTTAAAATAAGATTGGCTTGTCAAAGATTTATTATGTCTGCGATATTTCGCCAGATTTTCATCTAATAGATAGCAATTGTGCTTCTTGGCTATTTTTATCCACAGCGCATATTCTTCGTTTATTTTTATGTCAACAGTTTGTATTATGCCTACTTTTTCTGCGTCATACATTATAGTAAGACAGCCTGGCCAGCAGTATGCTTTCATCAATTTATCTGTAATGACTTTAGGTCCTGTGATTAAAATACCAGTTTCTTTTGAATTTTCATCAATCTCACAATAGTTTGTATAAGAAAAATGGTAATTGTTTTTTGTCATAAACTCGATTTGTTTTTCGAGTTTTTCTGGATGCCATAAGTCATCGCTGTCGAGAAATGCAATCCATTTACCTTTGGCTTTTTGTAATGCCAGATTACGTGATAATGCAGAACCTTTGTTAGTGGAGTTATAGAAATATTTTATTCTTGAATCTTTTTCTTGGAATGAAGCAACGATTTCAGCGGTTCTGTCTGTCGAGCAGTCATCAACTATTATCATCTCCCAATCCTGATAGGTTTGGGCTTGTACGGAAAGTATCGTCTCTGCGATGAATCTCTCGCTGTTGTATGTTGGCGTTATGATGCTGACGGACATATAAATTGAAAATTGAAAGATTGAAAAATTGAATTTAGCTCAATGCTCACAGCTCGTTGCTCATGGCAAAAACTTTACCTTAATATTGTATTAAGTATAATTTTAATATCACCCCAAAAACTACGATTATAATAATAATCTAAATTAATTTTAACCTTATCAGGGAAAATTACTTCGTCGTTATATTGTTGTGGATTGTCAACTTCTGCGAGTATTTCTTCTTCATTGATATATTTTAAAGAAGCTGGACCTGTTATTCCTGGGCGAAGTTCTAGTATTTTTCTGTCTTCTCCTTCAAGTTTGTCGGCATAGCCTTCAACATCAGGTCTTGGTCCCACGAAACTCATATCACCTTTTAATACATTGATAAGTTCGACAATTTCATCAAGTTTTGTTTTTCGGAGCCATCTTCCGAAAGGAAGTATTCTGTCGTCATTAGCTGTCGTGACAAATAAGTTATTGTCGCTGCCAGCTTTCATCGTTCTTATTTTATAAATGTTAAAGGCCTTTCCGTATTGCCCTACCCTTTTTTGTTTGAATAAGAAACTGCCATCAGGCATAACTACTTTATGGATAATGAATATTATCAACATTATAGGTGACAATAATATTATCCCAAATAAAGCTGTTATTTTGTCGAACAGATGTTTTGTGAAGAGTGATGTTTTCAATGTTTAGAAATCGTAGTACTTATTATCTAATGTTGTTCTTATGCCGAAACTGATAATGAAGTCGTTATTATTTCCGAAACCTTCAATGCTTTGGCTTCTATGAGTAATGTCTGCGAAGACATTTAAATTATAAGAAGGATTTACGAGCCAAGAAACAACCAGATTATTCATTACCAAAGTGTTCTTTTCACCGGTTAAAAGGAAATGTCCATAATATGGTTTATCGTAACCTTCAATTTTATAATAATCGTAATAGTTGTGATAAATATCGTGACCATAATATTGGAACTCTCCGTCTTTTGTTGTGATGTCATCGCCCCATTGTCCGAAGTTCATTTTGTATTGGAAATAGAAACGTTTGTAGTTGTATTGTGCTCTTGCAACTACTTCGTAGAAGTTAGCACCCCAAGGATGAGCTAGTGGTTGGTTCAAATGTGCGTAATTGTCTTCTCCGTCATAATGTGAATACATATAAGGTCTGACGAGATTGAATTCACCTTGGAGGAAGAGATTTTTTACATTGAAGCAATTGAAGCTCTTAACACCGAATTGATATGATTGTTTGTTAGCCCAGTATCCTTTAAAGGCAATGAATTCTTTGACTGTCATTTCGTCGAGGACAAACTGTGCATATAATGTTGTGTGTTTGCCTAAAATGTAACTAGCAGCAGCACCTAGTATCGCATTGTCTGGGGATGTTCCAACGTAATAATCTGTAGTTCTTAAGAATATTATAGGATTGATATATTGGAAATCGAGGCCTCTTCTCACTCCGTTTTCATCTTGAGCTTTGCATACTATAGCATCGAACAGACCTAAATTGAGTCTTTTGGTAACAGCCCAATCAACGTAGTGAATCACTATGTTTTTTCTAGCGTAAGTGTCATCGTCTAGGACTCTGTTTTTATCAGACATCTGTGAATAAATGCAGGAATATTGCAAGTTCCACACGTCGCCTGTAAGTTTTACGTAAGGGTAAGCGAAACTGTTATCTGATAATATCAAAGAACGGTATCCGTCTCCTATGAAGTTTTTTCCATATCCCAGAACTCCTTGCAGCCATGGCATTGGACGTATCGCTACATAAGCAGAAGCGTTAGCATAGTCGAAGCCTGTTTCTTTAAAACGTCTGGCGTGACCTTGTCCAGGAACGACTCTGTTTGTTCTTGCGTAATCGGTAAGATAGTCTGGAAATACAGCTTGGTTTTCTCTTAAGTTACTATAGAAAGAGAAATTGTTGCCTATGGTTCCTTTAATCTCAGCGCCGCGTGTGTTGACCCAAGTGTTCGTACTGCCATCTTTTCCAACTTGAAAATCGACGATAGGGTTGATGGCGATATAATAATCATCAGATTTGAATCCTATGAAATCTGTGTTGAAGATGGAATTCCATGCGTAGTTTTTCCATTTTTTATCAAAGTCTTTAACGATAAATAGAGATTTGTTAAGACTATCTAAATTCAAGATGCCTCTAAACTGATATTCCGACCATGACTTTACCGCAGTATGAAAACGATAATCTGAGTTATAAGCAGCAGCTTGAACCTCCATCTCATAATCATCGTTGAGAGGGATGAGAAGTTCTTGTGAAAAAATTTTATTTATTGACAACAAACATATTGATGCAATAAGAAATATTTTTGCTTTCATATTATGCGTCTTTTTTGTCTAAGCATGAATAGATAGAATTGTTGCTGATAAACTCAGGAACGATATTTTTCATCTGAGCGACGATTTTGAAGTTGTCGCAAGTTGGAATTAAGTTTATGAGAGTGTCAATTTTTTCGTTTACCTCGTCTTGTGTGTAGCGACGAACTTTAGCTCTCATGATTTTGGCATGTTCTGTAGGTATTGTATTTTCTTTAGTTGACAATAACTCTTCGTAGAGTTTTTCGCCAGGACGCAATCCTGTTATCTCTATCTCTATACCTTCTTTTCTGGAAAGTTTAATCATTTTCTTGGCGAGGTCATAAATCTTGACAGGCTCGCCCATGTCAAAGACAAAGATGTCTTCTTTTTCACCCATGACGCCAGCTTCTAAAACGAGGCTACATGCTTCTGGAATTGTCATGAAGTAACGGATGATGTTTCTATCGGTAACAGTCAAAGGTCCGCCGTAAGCCAATTGTTTTTTGAACAATGGAATGACAGAGCCGTTTGAACCTAATACGTTACCGAAGCGTGTTGTCACGAAAGCTGTCTTCTCTGTCTTGCGGCTTTGTGTGTAAATCTCTGCGATACGTTTTGTCGCGCCCATGACGTTTGTTGGGTTGACAGCCTTATCAGTAGAAACCATCACGAATTTCTCTGCTTCGAATTCAACAGCCAAGTCAGCTACGTTTTTGGTTCCTAATACATTTACAAATACAGCTTCGTAAGGGAAATCTTCCATCAAAGGAACATGTTTATAAGCAGCAGCATGATAAACGACCTGAGGGCGATATTTGTCAAATACCTCTCTCATCTTGACCTTATCTTTGACATTGCCGATGATGAATTCCATAGGAATATTGAGAGAACGATAAGGTTCGTTGTTTCTTAGTTCAAACTGAATATCGTATAAAGGTGATTCTGCTTGATCTAAGAGTATAAGTTTCTTTGGTTTATAATGAAGAACCTGACGGCAGATTTCACTACCTATAGAACCGGCAGCGCCTGTCACCATGATGACTTTTCCTTTAAGTCCTTTTGTGACGTTTTCTTTTCCAAGGACGATAGGCTCTCTTCCGAGAAGGTCTTCAATCTTGATATCTTCAATTTGGTTAGCAGTAAGTTTGTTGTCAATCCAGTTGTTGAGGTGAGGAACTGATTTGACCATAATACCTAAATCGATGATCTTGTTGATGATTTTTGTTTTTTCCTCATTGTCGAGACTTGGAATAGCGAAGATTATAAGTTGGATGTTATATTTAGATATGAATTCTTTGTCGAATATTTTGTTTGGATTTAACACAGATATGCCGTTGATAGACTTACCTATTTTTTGAGAGGAGTTATCGATGAATGCTACAACGTTGTAGTTTGCTGATGTATCTTGTTCAAGTGCGTTAAGGGTAATCATTCCTGCATCGCCGGCTCCATAGATAACTGTATTTATAATTTCTTGTTTATGACAGATGTTTTCGTTATAAATACGTCTGATTACCAATCGTGACAATGTCATTATCACGAAGGTAAGCATAGCTATGAAAACTGTTTCTGTGTGTGATACAAATAATGTGTTAATGTATTCCGAAGGCAAGAATCTGACAGCTATCGACTTGGTCATGAAGGCAAGAATGAATGTTCCCAAGCATACATATCCGATTTTTTTTATGTCGCTGAAACCACTGTAACGAACCAGCCCTTGATACGACCCGAAGATGAATGAGTTTATTAAGAATATGACTAATAAAGGTAGGAAATGTATGAACTCAAAGCGGATAATGTCTCCTAATATACTCATATCATGGATATTGTATAAGTATTTTATAAAAACATATATCCAGAATGCGGCAAACAGAATGCAGCAATCGAAAAATAATACTAACCATTTGGAAAATGACTTTGGTGCATATTTTCCTCTGAAGATAGCTAATGCTAGTTGTTTGAATAATTTTTTCATATCCTTATACTTATATGTTTACTTCTGCCAGTTTTTAATTTCTTGTTCATCTTCTTTTCTGCAGATTAATAATGTGTTGTCACTTTCTGCAATGATATAATTATCGAGACCTTGTATCACTACTTTACGTTCTGATGGAGTGTGAACCACACAGTTTTTGCAATCTACAAGATTGATGTTTTGTCCGACGATAGCGTTATTATTTTCATCTTGGTCTAAATGAGTGTAAAGGCTGCCCCATGTTCCGAGGTCGCTCCAACCGAAATTAGCAGGATACACATAAACCTCTTTCGCCTTTTCCATCACGGCATAATCGATGGAGATGTTTGGGCAAGTTGGGAAATATTGATTTACAATTTCCTGTTCTTGTTCTGTATAGAAATAAGGTTCTATTTTATCAAAGACGGAAGCGAGGTCTGGAACTAGGTTCGCTATTGTGTTGACAACCATCTTGGCATTCCAGATGAAGATGCCGGCATTCCAGTAGTAGCCGCCTTCGTTAAGGTAGGATTTTGCGGTTTCAAGATTTGGTTTCTCTTTAAAAGCCTCGACTTTGTATATAGGACTTTGAACTTTGAGCTCTGAACTTTGAACTATATCTTGTTGACTTGTTGTCTCGTTGTCTTGTTGTCTTTTTATATATCCATATCCCGTTTCAGGACGTGTAGGCATCATGCCTAAAGTCAAGATGGCTTCACGGTTTTCGGTAAATTCTAAAGAGTTTTTGATTACTTCACGGAATGTATTAACATCAAGGACAATATGATCTGCAGGAGAGAATACCAGATTTGCTTCAGGATATTTAGCATAAATCTTGCGGCTTACGTATTCGATGCAAGGTGCTGTATTTCTCATGCAAGGTTCCAAGAGAATCTGACTTTCTGGAACTCCAGGAAGTTGTTCCTTAACAATGTCCTTATATTTTTCTGAAGTAACAATCCACACATTCTCGACAGGGATGACAGTATCGAAGCGTTCAACGGTAAGTTGGATAAGAGATTTACCGATGCCGAGGACATCAATAAACTGTTTTGGCTTTTCTGGAGTGCTCATAGGCCAGAAACGTGAGCCTACACCGCCAGCCATTATAATGAGATGATTGTTGTTCATTTTTTTCTTTTTTGCAAAGATAGGGATTTTAGTTTAAAAAATCCTTTCCATCATCTGCCATTTCTCATCAGAGCGAGCGTCTGCTCTGCATCCTTGAAACTGTGCAACGTATGCTTCCCATTCTGCTTGACGAGGAAGAGTAGCGAGACGCGCCATATCACAATCCCAGTCGAATTCATCGATGGTGTCACAAATCATAAAAAGCAGATTTCCTTTGATGAAAATCTGCATATCTAATATTCCCACCTCGCGTTGACCTTCAATAATTTCAGGCCACACATGAGAATGGACTTCAACATATTTTTCTATTAACTCAGGGTCGTTGACGAGAGTAAGAGTTTGACAATATCTTTTCATGTTTTTAATTTTAAAGTTTATAGTGTATAGTTCATAGTTTATAGTAGTTTTAAAGTTTATAGTTTTAAAGTTGATAAGTTGCTACAAACTTTAAAACTAAACAACTTTCAACTTTCGAACTACTATTAACTCTAAACTATTAACTATGAACTAAACTTAAAATCCTGATCTTCTTATTTTCAACTTAATAGCTTCTGGATGTTTCTCGCAGAATTTCTCTGTATCATTGACAACGCATGCTAAGTAGCCACCACCGCCAGCACCTGGCATCTTCCATGCGAGCACGTCATCCATTGCGGAATATTTGTCGATATATTCTTGTACGCAGCCTTGAATCATAGCTGGGAACATTGCGACTTGTGCGTTGAAAGAGTCATTATATGCTTTTGCAAATGCTTCTAAATCTGTATTCATGATAGCTTCCCAGCAGTCGTCAGCTGCTTTGGCAAGAGCTTCCACTTTTGTCTTTGTGATATCCATGCCTTCAATGACAGAACAACCTGGTTTGCGTGGTTCCATTGGTATCATGCAGAGATGATTTTCTAACCATGATAAAACCACTTCATCTTCACAAGTCTCAATCTTATCTGGCCAGAAATGATTGTCGTAATAATGACGACATAATCCAGGAACGCAAATACCTATAGCATCTTGAGCTCCGCTGATGATTCCGTCTTCTCTCTCTGGATGATTTTCAAAACAGAAGACGAGGCGAGCCAATGTCTCTGGGTCCATATTTGGAAGTTGGTAAGGCCAGATACGTTTTATCACATTACGTGTTGAAGTGCTGAGACCGCATCTGTCGCGAATCTCGAAAGAAGGCTCGAGGCTTATTGTCAGAGCCCAACCTGGAGCATGACAGCTGACGTATGGCTGGTCAATCCAAGTGCCTGCTAAATCCAAGCGAGTAGGTATCAAGCAAGGACTTTTTTTCAATTCCGTGCTGCTGCGAGCTTCCAATCCTTCATGTGGGTCACGTTCAAGGACTATGTATTCTATGCCTCTTTCTTCACAAACCTTACGTTTTGAGTCAGAGCCGCCGTCGCTGTTGACGACGAGGATATCAGGTTTAACAATATCCAAAGTTGGAATGAAATCCAAGATACCTCTACCAGCATTGATATAAGCATCTTTCACATATTTGATGCTCTTCACCATGAAGAGACGTTCCTGTTCAGAATAAACAGTCTTGTGATTCTTATAATGCAAGATAGTCTTGTCAGAACCTATGCCTACATACAATTCACCATATTGAGCAGCCTGACGGAAAAACTCAACATGACCGCTATGAAGAAGGTCATAGCAACCTGAAACGAAGACTTTTTTCATATAAAGTTTATGGTTTAAAGTTTATAGTTTATAGTTCATAGTTAATAGTAGTTTTAAAGTTTATAGTTTAAAGTTCATAGTTTATAGTAGTTGTATAGTTTATAGTTTTAAAGTTGATAAGATTCTACTTAGATAAACTTTAAAACTAAATAACTTTCAACTTTCGAACTACTATTAACTCTAAATTATTAACTATGAACTTATTTAAATGAATTTCTTAACCCAGATAATAATCGTGCTATTTCTTCAACCAATTTATCTACATTGTATCTTTCTTGCATAGATATATATCCTAAATCTTCTGCAATTTCAAACTGACTGGATAACTCCATCAAGGAAGCAAATGATATTTCGATAAAATGAATTTTCTCTTTAACAGAAAAACGATTGACTCCTTCTGCAATATTCGATGTTATTGAAATACTAGCTCTACGTAGTTGATCGCACATCGCATGTTTTTCTATCGATGGAAATTTATTTAACAATCTATAAGTGTGACGGACTAATTCTTTTGATTTCTGGTAAACAATTAATTTTCTATATCCAAAAAGTTCCATAAAGTTTAGTTTTATAAAGTTTATAGTTTAAGGTTCATGGTTGATAGTAGTTGTATAGTTTATAGTTCATAGTTAATAGTAGTTTTAAAGTTTATAGTTTAAAGTTCATAGTTAATAGTAGTTTTAAAGTTGATAAGTTGCTACTTAGATAAACTTTAAAACTAAATAACTTTCAACTTTCGAACTACTATTAACTCTAAACTATTAACTATGAACTAAACTCTCTACTATACACTTTACAATATATCTCACGTCCTCCTCAGTTACGCATGGTCCTGAAGGAAGGCATAATCCTTTTTTAAACAGCTCCTCACTTACTCCGTTAACGTAAGCTGGAGCATCTTTATAAACAGGTTGTTTGTGCATTGGTTTCCAAAGTGGACGAGCTTCGATGCCTGCTTTATCTAAGGCAATGCGTAAAGCTTCTACGTTATTGTTTGGCTGACAATCTGTTGTCAATGTAGAAACAGCATGGGTTACGCTACCGGCTCCACCGACAGCACCTTGTAAAGTTTCTGCGTAGGCATATTCTTCACCTTTAACTTTCACCCAAGGCTCGATGGTTATAGTGTTGAGCCAGTAGTTGCTGTCGTAATCTGACGATGGATTTTCTTGTAACTTAATACCTTCAACATCCTTAAGCAACTCTTTATAAAGTTTGCATAAATGTTGATGATGTTTTATATGTTCATCGGCTATTGTCATTTGACCGCGACCGATGCCAGCGCAGATATTAGACATACGATAATTGTAGCCAATCTTCTCATGTTGATAATAAGGATAATTCTCGCGAGCCTGTGTTGCGTAGAACATGATTTCCTGTTTTGAAGCCTCGTCATTACAGATGAGCGCACCGCCACCAGAAGTAGTTATCATCTTATTACCGTTGAAAGACAAGATACCATACTTGCCGAAAGTACCCAGAACCTGTTCTTTATATTTAGAACCGAATGAGTCGGCTGCATCTTCTATGATAGGAATTTCATAATGATTAGCTATTTGGGCTATCTCTTCCATTTTATATGGCATACCGTAAATAGAGACAGTTACGATAGCTTTAGGTTTTTTACCAGTCTTAGCGATGCGGTCTTTGATAGCCTCTTCGAGAAGCTGTGGGTCCATGTTCCAAGTGTCGCGTTCAGAATCTACAAAGATAGGAGTTGCGCCTAGGTAAGTTATTGGGTTAGCAGATGCGCAGAAAGTGAAGCTTTGTGTGATGACCTCATCGCCATGTTTCACACCACAGGCAACGAGTGCAAGATGGATGGCTGCTGTTCCTGAAGCCAGTGCAACGACTTTTTTATTTTCACCTATATAATTTTCGAGTTCTGTCTCAAACGCATTTACGTTAGGACCGAGAGGAGTAATCCAATTAGAATCAAAAGCCTCTTGTATATATTGTTGTTCCTCACCGCTTGTATGTGCGAGACAGAGATATATTCTGTTCATTCTTTAGTTATTAGTTGTAAGCGTTCAGCTGTCAGTTTGTGATTATTTTTTATCTTTAAATCAAATTCTTTTTAATATTTCTTCTGGAGCGAATCCAAGTTTGATAAGCATCCCAAACGCAACCTGTTGAGAAAAGCTGTTCTGTAGCAGGCTGTTCCTTTTGAATAAGGAAGTCTATTTTTTGTTCGTGGTTATCGACACGTGATTCTAGAGATGAGAAACGATTATCAAAATGTTCTTGCAGAGATATAAGATGCTGATTGATAGAAAAGCCTTTTATAATATGACTTTTTAGAATCTCGTTAGCCCATGCTCTGAAAATGATGCCTTGCGCAGATTTGACTCTATATCCAACAGACAATATTACATCAAGTGAATAATGTTCTGTTTGATAAACTTTTCCATCTAATGCAGTTGTCGCAAATTTTGCGACAACTGGTTTTATTTCTTTGCCGTAAAATTTTAATAATTCAGAACTAAGTTCTTCTTTCAATGCATTATTTACGTGCTTACCTATAGTTTTCACATCTCTTCCAAACAATTCAGCCATCTGTAAACGTGTAAGCCAAACTGTCTCATCTTCTATTCTCACTTCTAGACGGATGCTCTCATCTGGCTGGTAAAGGACAATCTCTCCTTTTTCGACTATTGTCGGTAATGTGTTTTTGTTTTCAGGTTTCATTAGTTTTGGGGTTTTGAGAATCTTTTTTATTAAATTATCCAATTATCTCAATCAGATTCTCAACAATATACTCTACATCCTCATCAGATAAGCGAGTATGAAGTGGTAATGTTATTTCGTTAACAAATTGATTATATGCGTTTGGATAATCTTTGATATCGAAACCAAGGTTTTTGTATGCTGTCATCATTGGAAGTGGCTTGTAGTGAACATTGCATGCAATACCTCTTTCTGCCATTTTGTTTATTGTCTCGTTACGGAATTCCATATCTCTATCCATCAAACGAACGAGATATAAGTGACCGCTCGATGATTGTTCATCATTATAATGATTCAAAACCTGGATTTTATGTCCGTTCACTTCACCGAATGAAGTGCCGTCTTTTACTCCAAGAGCTTTGTTGTACATATTGATAATCTCACGACGACGGTTAAGTAATTTTGGATAACGTTCAAATTGAGCGAGTCCGATGCCAGCCATAATGTCTGTCATATTACATTTGAAGTTAGGAGCTATGATATCATATTCCCAAGCACCGAGTTTAGTCTTTGCAAGAGCGTCTTTATTTTGTCCGTGCAATGACAATAGCTGGAATTGTTTATAAATCTCTTCGTTATCTATGCCATCATGATTTTTCCATGTGAGAGCACCGCCTTCTGCTGTTGTAAGATTCTTCACTGCATGAAAAGAAAAAGATGTGAAGTCCGCTATTGAACCACATCTTTTACCATTATATTCTGCTCCGAAAGCATGTGCGGCGTCAGCGAGAACTACAACACGGCCAAAGGCTTTTTGTATCTCGTTATTAGCTTTGAAAAGCTGTTTCTTGCTTTCTACAGCAGCAAATATTTTATCATAATTACATATAACACCGCCCAAATCTACAGGAATAATGACTTTTGTATTTTCTGTAATAGCATCTGCGAGTTTGTCGTAATCCATTTCGAAGCTATCAGGAGCTGTATCAACCATTACGACTTTAGCTCCTACATGACAGGTAACACTTGCAGTAGCTGTATATGTATAAGCAGAAGTTATGACTTCATCGCCAGGACCGACGCCAAGAACACGAAGTATCATCTCCATACATGCGGTAGCTGAATTTAGACATACAGCCTTATCTGTGCCGCAGTATTCTGCTATCTTTCTTTCAAATTCTTTAGTCTTAGGACCTGTTGTAATCCAACCTGAGAGAATAGCTTCTGTTGCCATTCTTGCTTCTTCCTCACTCATATCTGGAGGTGAGAAAGGTATATTACGTTTCTTTAATTCTGAACTCATATATTTTAATTTTTATCTTCAATATTAGCACATTTTCTATATTTCTGTTCCGGATTTTTAGGATTCAATGGAAATTTTCTTTCTAATAAACCTTCTGAAATCATTTTAGGTATAATATGATTATTCAAATATGTTTTATCTCTACCTAATGACTTTGCAATGAAATCTAATGAAACCCAATCTTCTGCACAATCACAGATTGCTTTATATAATAAGTTCTTACTACATCTTTTTTTTGTAAGTAATTGATTTGGCTGAGTAGAGTCTAAGCTTGCAACATTACTTGCAACATTACTTGCAACATTAGCTAATCTATAATTAGTTCCTCTTCCAATGCCTTCAGAGATAAGAAAACCATCATTACATAAAGACTTGAGCATTTGCGTTATATCATATTTATGCATATCCAAAGAATAACGTAAACGTTCGTTTGAAACATATCCCTCTATCATTGCTAATGACAATGTCATAAGTTTATTGTTGTCTATGTTATTGATTCTTTCTCCATAAATAGAAACAAGTCTATTAATTATTTCATTATCTAGGAGAGAGATTAAAGGCATTGAAAGAACAACTTTATCAGGTCTATAACTTTCTTCTAGTTTTGGAGAGTTTTTGTTATACTTCTTCCATCCATTAACAATAGTATCTGCTCCGCTACCTGCTTTTTCTGCACGTCCTAACATCATAAACATTTTCTGTAATGATACATTACGACATACGCTATTCCCACCTTCATAGTATTGTTGTTTCGATATGAGCATACATCCTGGATTGGAAAATTTTATTTCTTCTTTACTTTTAGTTACGATGATTGGCAGATTGATAGAATAATCTGCATGAACAATGGTGTTTATAAAAGCTTCTCTTATTGCAACATGTGCTGGTGTTTCATCTTTTCTCATATCACCATCTAAAGAAAATGGAACAGACACCGCATCTTGTAGTTTTACAATGATTCTGCGATAGAATTGAAAAAGATTGGCTTCCCATGTTCCATCGGGATAGATTCTATCAACCCATCTAACATTGCTATTTGTTTCGTCTGGAAGTTCTCTGTAATCTGGGAAAAAATAAGGAGCACATTCTTCATCTGTTATAGAGTCTGTTTTGCCAAACATAAGCAATCCAGCTAATGTAAAACCTTCTTTACCAGATTTACGATCTACTTTATATCCTCCTAATTTCTTAAGTAAATCTTTGTCGTTTAGAGTTAACCATGCATGTCCTGGTTTTGCTAAATCGAATAGTCTTCTATATTGTTCCAAAGAATTCTTATCTATATCTTCGAATGAATAATTTTCTAAGATACGAGAATCTGATGGAGAATCCACATTCGCATCAGCGAACATTCTTCTTACTTCTTGTTCTGTACATTTAAAATCACCTTCATGATTTCTTTTAAATGTTCCGTTGTAAGGATTAGGTGAATAATATATAGGCCGTTCTTCCCTAGTAGCCTTAGGAATATAGAAAAGAAGGACTTTATGACCTTCTATATCAGCTACAACAACATCGTTATTTGCTAATAAGTTTTTATTGACAATATCTTTGTTATTGACATTATCCCAAAATATTTTCTGATATTTATTAACTAATTCCTCAGTTAGATTATCTATAAAATATTCTCCGTCTTTTTCTTTTATCCCCAACACAATGGTACCTCCCTGTGTATTGGCAAAAGAAGAATAAGTTTCCCAAAAACTGCGAGGGAACCCTCCTGCTGCAGATTTAAATTCAATTTCAGAAGATTCCTTCGTACTCATCAGTTTTTCAACTGCAGAGACGATATCAAGGTATTCGTATTTATTCATAAATTATTGGAGGTTCTCTTTAGGTTTATGATTTTATTTTATTTGCCACTTCTTTCACCACTTTCACATACTTGCTTGTTCCTATTTCGCGAGTAAGGTTTTCCATGATGAATTGGCGGCCGTTCTTGCCAAGTTGAACAGCTTTGTCTTTATTGTTATAAAGCTCTAATATAGCATTTTTGAAAGCCTCTTTATCACCGGCTTTAGTGAAGATGCCACAGTTGTTTTCTGAGAGAATTGTTTTTATTTCGTTTTCATCGAAGTTAGCGATGACAGGACATTCTGCTGACATGATACTCCATGTTTTGCTTGGAACAGAGTTTTCTCCAACACCAGGTTTTGAGATAATAAGACCTGCGTCACCCAAGCTGAACACATGAGAAATATCTTCATAAGGCTGGAATGGAAGGAAAGAAATATTATTTATGTTTTCGTTTTCCACTCTTGATTTCACTCTCGCTTTATCTGCACCTTCACCAACTAAAACGAAATGAATGTTCTCTTCTGTAGAAAGTTCTTTGGCAACATCCAAGAGAAGGTCCATGTTTTGAGTGAGACCGATATTACCGCAATAGGTGATATAGAACTTATTAGGATTTAAATTATATTTCTCAAAGAGTTTATTCTCACTTCTTGGAATGTTGACAACAGCTTGTTCATCCACCCAGTTATAAATGACTTCAATCTTTTCTTCAGGCACACCTTTAGCCATGATATTGCGTTTGAAGTCTTGGGATATGACGATAATCTTATCAGCATTACGATAAGTGAAATTCTCTATCACACGGCCAATTTTCCAAAGTAAGCCATCTTTTTTAGCGAGCCCTGTACCCACGAGAGAATCTGGGAAAATATCCTGAAGGTTGTAGATGAATGGGATATGGTCTCTACGGAATTTTTTAACCAATGCCGCCATAGCACCTTGGATTGGAGGTGTGCTGGCGATAAACATGATATCGCAAGAACGAGCATCTTTGGCGAAGATACCTATATATAATTGCTTGATACAAGACATTGTATATCTCCAAGCTCTTAGTATTGGATTCTTCTTTTCTCCGATAAGATTAAAACGATGAACTATCATCTTACCATCATAAAGAAATTCCATTTTTTTCTTTTTGTATTCTTGCCGAACATTTTCGCTAATACCTCTTGTTGGAGTTGGTGTATAAACAACCATATCATATCCAGCATCTGCAAATGCCTGATTACGGTTTTCTCCTAAGTATGGACTAGCTGCCTGTTCAGGATGAAAATAAGCTGTAAGAAATAGAATTCTCATAAGGAATAATTATTCTGCCATACGTAAAAATTTAGCTGGATTTCCAGCCCATATTTCTCTTTCTCCTACATTTTTTGTTAAGACAGCACCCATGCCAATCGTTGCGAAGTCTCCAATTGTGATGTGTTCACGAATTGTTGAATTTAATCCAATATGTACACCTTTACCAACATTTAAAAAAGCACCGACACATGCTTGTGCAGCGATATGACAATAATCACCTATGATGTTATCATGACCGATAGTAGAAGCAACCATTGCTATTGAGCATTTTCCAATGATTGTATTTGATGATATACAAACCATAGGCATAATAACGCAACCTGGTCCTAATTTAACATTTGGAGCGACGTATGCAGTAGGATGAACAAAAGTTGCTAATCTTTCATCAGGGATATTTAACTTTTCAAACATAGATAATCTTTCATTCTGACCATCTATTCTTAAAATAGTATTTATAAAGTAATATCCTTCTTCAAGATATTTATGAATGTCATTTTGTATGTCACCAACTACTGGAAATGAGTCAATGATTGTTCCTTTTTTTTCTCCATCGTTGAGGAAACCTTCGCATATCCATTCGGTATAACCTTTATTATAAGCGTCTTGTATTGCGTTAGCTATAACACCGCCATTGCCTTGACCACCAAGTATTAATATTTTTTTAGTGTTTCCCATTTTTAATCAAATTATGTTTATATAATATATCATTTGCCATTTTTAACATAGGGGGGCCGATAAATTTATTGTCCTTAACAGCGACACCTTTACCGTCTCTGACAGCTTCTTCTGATAATTGTACCATTTCAGTTGCCCAAGCAACATCTTCTTCTGAAGGAGAGAAATATTGATGGACAAGAGGAAGTTCTTTTGGATTCAACACCATCATGCCCTCAAATCCTAATTGTTTGGCAACTTTAAGGTTTAGCTCTAAGTCTTCCAAATCATGTACTTTAATATGCACTGTATCTATTGGGGTTACGTTACATGCTCTTGCTCCATTGACAATCATATTTCTTGCAAAAAATATACTTTGTCCATTATCATCATGTTTTCCTTTTAAATCAGTAACATAATCTTCACATCCAAAAGCTACAGCTATGACACGATGACAAGCCTTACAGATGTCTTGAATATTCATAACGGCACCTGCGGTTTCTATGAGAGGTATTATCTTAAAAGTTCCGATAGGAATCTTTTTTTCATATTCTATTGTCTCCAAGAGTTTACCGAAGAAATAAATATCTTCACCTTTAGTAGCTTTTGGATACATGAAACCATGGACTCCGTTTATAGTAAGTTGGTATGCATCTTTCAAGAGTTCGCCACTTTCTCGATCATTTACACGAGGAAATATTAATTTGCCATTTAAGTTGGCATTCGTAACAAAATCTTTGATGTTATCGCGAGCCTTTTGTTTTTCTGTGATAGGTACAGAATCTTCTATGTCCAATAACAAAACATCAGCATCTCTTTTTAGAGAACTATCCAATAATTTTTGATTATGCGCAGGAACAAACATCAGACTGCGCATTAGATATGTTTCATTCATATTGTGTTCTTTTTTACTAAAACCTTACGACGAAATGATAATACATCCTGTCCATTTTGATTGCATGCAATAGACTCAACGTAAACAACTCCTCTATCTGGTTTGGAAGTAGATTCGCGTTTATCTAAAACTTTTGTGCGAACATAAATTGTATCATTCACAAATACAGGATTCAAATGTTTGATATCTTCATAACCTAAATTGGCAATGGCTTTACCACTTATATCAGGAACTGTAATTCCAACAGCGAGAGAAAAGACTAATGTTCCAACTACCAATATTTTTCCATGTTGATTTGCACCAGCATAATCAATGTTAGTATGAACAGGATGATGATTCATAGTCATCAAACTGAAAAAGTTATTGTCACATTCAAATATTGTTTTTGAAAGAGAATGCTTTATTTCTGCACCAACTTCAAATTCCTCGTAATATAAACCTAATACTGATTGTTTCATAATAATAGTTTATTTAGTTAATTTTTATTTTTTCTTTTACTTTTTCACAAATATTAATAGCTTCTTCTGCATTTTCTGCTTGTGCTATTACAAAACCGATTCTGTCGTTGCTGCAATGAATTGGTGTTGATTCTTCTCCAACATTCTTTGTAAAACTAATTTGTTTTACACCTTCTATTTTCATTGCTTCTTCAACTCCTTCAATAGATTTTATTTTTCCAAAAGGAGCCTCAAAATACCTTATAGCTGAACCGCAATTTAATGTTGGAGTAACATCAATAGTTTCTCCTAATGCAGTTTTTATTGTGCATTCAACCATATCAATGCCAGTGCTTAATGGAACTAAATGTGTGGTAATATTGTCACCACCCATTCTGGCACCGAGTTCTATCATTTTAGCTTGTCCTTGTGATGTTACTTTCATTTCAACATGAGCTGGACCTTTGTTAATGCCAACTGCCTTGCATGCTCTTTCTGCAACATCTTTGATTTTGTTCTGAATATCTATATCGAATCTTGATGGCTGACTATGGCCCATCTCAACAAAATAAGGAGCTCCCGTTGTAAGTTTATCTGTTATCTGGAGAATATTCACTTTTCCATCAACGACCATCACTTCAACAGAGACCTCCTCACCATCTAAGTATTCCTCAACTATCACATTGCCACGACGTGAACAGCTGTGACTATATTCATATTTTTCGATAAGTTCTTCGAAGGAATTTATTTTAACAACACCATGACTGCCGGCATTGTCAGTCGGTTTCATAATACAAGGGTATGTAACTTTATCTTTTATTTGGTTTAGTTCTTCAATGTTTTTAATTAAATAAAACCAAGGTGCAGGAACATTATGCTCTTCAAAAGCCTTAATCATATCATATTTATCTGTAGCTTTCACAGCAGTTTCGTATGATATACTATGTAAACCAAGAGTGTCAGATACTTTTGCTACACCTCTCATTGGCATATCTGTTGCGAGAGTCATAATACCGTCAGGTTTAAATCCTTTTGCTACTTCAAGCACTGCATTTTCATCCATTGTTGAAGCGTTGAAATATTCATCAGCGAATGGAATTCCAATAGCATTAGGATTAAAGTCAAGTACAGCAACATATAATCCCATTTCTTTTGCCTTTTTTATAGCAGGTAATTGAAGGATAGATGCGCCAATGATTAATAACTTCTTCATATTATTTCTTATAACTTTGTTCTGTATTTATGTTTTTGCGTGCTATTACCGACCAGACAGTCTGGAAGATAATCTTGATATCCATCCACATACTAATATTATCTGCGTAATAAGCATCCCACTTTATTTTTTCCTCATTAGTTATACTATTCCTATAATATGCTTGAGCATATCCTGTAACGCCAGGTTTTACACTATAACTTTTCTGACGATTAACATCCATTTCAGATAATTTTCTTTCTGAATTATAAAGTTTTGGCCTTGGACCGATGAAACTCATATCGCCGATAAGAATATTCAAAAACTGAGGAAACTCATCTATAGAAGTCTTACGCATAAACTTTCCTATAGGAGTAACACGTGGGTCGTTATCGCTATTGAATGTTGAGCCATCGGCATTTCTAATGTCTGGAGAATTTACATACATTGAGCGTAGTTTAAACATTTTAAAAGGTTTGTAATCTTTTCCAGCACGTGTTGCGTTGTAAAACACAGGACCTTTATCTGTAAAATAAATTATCGGGCCAAAAATAATTATTACAATTAGCACAAAAGGAAGTGCTACTAAACCGATTAAAATGTCGATGATACGTTTAAGAAAGTGAGTGTACATGGGAACTATATCTCGTATTTATCTATCTATAAACTTCTTTTATTATTATACTTATCTTATAAATTGGTGTACAATTTTTTCAAAATCCTCTTGATCTTTCAAGAAGATATTTAATAATTTATCGCAATGCTCTGCGTAAGTATTATAATCTTGCTGTATAAAGGTTTTAAGAGTATTTTTCAAGTCAGAACAATCCACTAATGCTACTCCCACATTATATTTCTCTGCATAGTCACCTTGAATCGTGTCCCTAGTAACAATCATCGGTTTGCGATAAATAAGAGAATTATAAAATCGATTTGACAAAGCGGTATCATGAGTAATCACTCTGGGATAGAAAATATTCATAAACGTAGAAGATTGTACATAGGCAGCTTCTTCATGTTTTTGATAAAAGCCTTCGAAACTTACGTTCTCTATTTTATGTTCATCACAGTAAGTCGCCAACAGTGTTGCTCCACCACCTCGTCCTACAAAACGTACAGTGAAGCCATTCTCATTAGCTAAAGCCTTCACCACTTCCACATTAGAAGAGAAATCTCGAATACCACCAATTGTTAGGACATCAATGTTGTCTGAAGGACCAAATCCTATTGCATCACGCAAGCCGATAGCTTTCTTCACAGCTTCAACATCAAAATTGTGTGAAAGATAATAATTACGTTTAGGCAAGCAACGTATAAAACCTGGCGAGGAGATGACATTCGCATAACTTAACTTTGTCATCAATGCAAACAACTGTCGTAGTCCTGGTTTCTGTTCTATAGAAAGGTCTCTATAGTCAATTATAAATCGTCCCTTAAATTTCCTCATTAAGAAAGTGCTTAGCAGACAGGTCATTTGAGGACCAAAGACAATCAATCTATCAAACCCTTTTTCCTTAACTACTTTCTTAATAAAAGCAATGTAACGACGATATGCAGAAAAACTTGCAGAACCATTATTTACATGAATATTCTCTTCGTATTGTATACCCTCTTTATCATCTTTACCATCTCTATTCCATGAGATAATTTGGTGTTCTATATTATTCTCTTGAAGAATACGTGTATAAATGCGTACATACGGAGCATACCAAATGGTTCCTGGTAATATAAGAGCTATTTTCATATTAATGTGTTAACTATTCTACCGCAAGCCAAACCGTCACCATAAGGATTAACTGCCTGACTCATTGTTTTGTAATAATCTTCGTTTTCAAGTAATGCAGAAACCTCATAAACTATTTTGTCGTAGTTTGTTCCAACGAGTTTTACTGTTCCAGCTTGTAATGCTTCAGGACGTTCTGTTGTGTCACGCATTACCAAAACTGGTTTGCCCAAACCTGGAGCTTCTTCCTGAATGCCACCGCTGTCTGTCAATACTATTGACGATTTTTCCATCAGATAAACAAATGACAGATATTCCAAAGGCTCAATGAAGAACATGTTTCCTAAATTACTTAAATCTTCACCGAATACTTCATGTATAGGTTTGCGGACATTAGGATTCAAGTGCATAGGATATACAAAATCTACATCAGGATATTTTCTTGTTAAGTCCTTGATAGCAGTACACATATTGATAAATCCGTCACCAAAATTCTCACGTCTGTGACCAGTAATCAGAACCAACTTCTTTCCATTATCCAGACGGCTGACATCGTAACCGGCATTGCGTAATATTTCTTTTAATTCGTGATTTAATGCCTCATCCATCTTGATTTTATCGACCACCCAATACAATGCATCAATAACGGAATTCCCAGTAACAATGATTGATTCATCAGAGACATTTTCTTTCAATAAATTCTGACGGCTTAATTGTGTTGGTGAAAAGTGATATGTGGCAATACGTCCTGTTATTAAACGATTCATTTCTTCTGGCCATGGACTGTAGATATTATGAGTACGAAGACCAGCTTCGACATGGCCTACAGGAATCTGCTGATAGAAAGCAGCCAATGCAGCAGATGTACTTGTTGTTGTGTCGCCATGAACCAGAACCACATCAGGCTGAGCTTCTTTAAGCACGTCACGCATACCAACCAAAACGCGAGCAGTGACATCATACAAATCCTGACCTTGTTTCATGATGTTAAGGTCATAATGTGGTTTTATTTCAAAAAGGTTCAATACCTGATCAAGCATTTCACGATGCTGGCCTGTCACGCAGACTAAAGTTTTAAAATCGTTAGGATATTTTTCGAACTCTTTTACTAATGGAGCCATCTTGATAGCTTCAGGACGAGTTCCGAAGACGAGCATTATTTTTTTCATATTTAATATCTTATTCCGTTTAACTTATAATACATTTTAGGTAAATATACATTCAACATTCTTCCCAAACACACCATGGGATATCTGAATGGCATATTTCTACGAATGTACTTTAAATAATCTTTGTTTGAGCGTATTGGATGTGAAAAGTATCTTTTTCTTTCAGTTAATGACATTTTCATCACAGCATTTGCGACTTCCATAGAACTTTTATGATCATTGTCGCATCTTCCGCAGAAGTTAGCTGTTATTAGAACTGGAATACCTTTTCTTCTAGCTGTATTTGAGTAATCATTATCAGCTCTTCCATGAATATAACCATCCCAGAATATTCCTATTTTATCAACAATTTCTTTTGAGACTAACAAAATGTTTGCGTTTGTGATATCACACATTTGTGGTTTGCCAGCAGGTTTTAGTCTAGTAGAAGTACCTAAGAATTTATTTTTCCATACGTCACCACCATAAGTCATTTTATTATGGTCAGATTTAGAACTTGTAATTCCAGAGTAAACCCCTGCTTGTTTATAATTATCTAAAGAATATTTATGTGTATCTAGTAATTCTTCAAACAGATTATCAAGTAAATCAGTATCATCATTGAGTAAAAGATAGAAATCCCATTCGTTATGTTTTTTTAAGGCTTCATTCCATGCAAAACGCATTCCTCCTGCCCAGAAAAGATTTCCTGTACCTTGAAGTATAGTTATATCCTTATTTGAAAAATTATTTCTTATAGCATCACTTGTTCCATCTGTACAGCCGTCGTCCGTAAGATAAACAGAGATTTCTATTTTATTTTCGTTTTTATCATTATATAAAGATAAGGCATTATATAATGACCCCAAACAACTTAAAGTTTTTTCTTTGCGATTAAAACAAGTTAAAAGAACAGCTATTTTCACCATATTTTATTTCATTTCAATTTTTTACAATTTTAAAATAATACTAAATATACTTGTATGAGGTATTTTGATATAATTATACAAACTATCTTCCTAATGCAAAGGAAGGGTATCTATATCACTTATCAAACTTCCATAACCTATCAATGCATTTATAGTTGTTGCATTTATTGAATAGCCAGAAATCCAGACATTATTGCTTATTATTATTTTGCAGCCAACTGTAGAAATGTTAAATATACAAGGTTGGATAAGTCCAATAAAATTTTACTTTTGGATAGAAGACGAATTAAGATGTTCTTTCTAATTTTTTATATTCATCCCACTAGCTTGATAGTTTCGTTTAATTTTAAACAATTTTAAAATTGTTAAAATGATGCTGTGATGATTGTGAATATGAAATATGAATTTAAGTATTGTGATGGTCTTATTATTATTTTTTTTCAAAAATTTTTTCTAATTCTTCTCTTTTGTATCTTTCTTCTTTTGAATACAATTTTGATTCATGTTCCAATATCTCATCTATTGTCCAATAGTATTTAATTACTTTTGCAGGAATACCTCCTACAATGGAATATGGTGGCGTGGATTTAGAAACAACAGCACCAGCGCATATTGTACATCCTCTACCAATTTCAACACCTTTTAGTATAACTACATTCATTCCACACCATACATCTTCATTTATTATTACATCCTGATCTAAACCAATATTATGATTCTTATCTTTTTCGGTTATTGATGCACAAAAACGACCTATTCTTCTTTCATGATCTCCAGTAATGATTTTTAGATTATGTGAAGCAATGAACCATTGTTTGATGATAATTTTAGCATTTGTTGCGAATAAAACAGCTCCAGGTCCAATGTTTACATTGTCATAAATTTGTATATTACCCCCCCCAGAAATAACAACATCAGAAGGTATTATCACATTTTTCCCAACACTGCCAAAAGATTTTATAATATCCTTGTGTAGTATTTTTCTTATTATTTTTTTTATGTTTGATAATAAAGACATAATATTTTTAATCTAACAGATTACAAATTCTTTTTATGATAGTATCATTATCATAATCATCATTAATTGTTTCTTGTTTTAGCAATGTTAATTTTTCTTTATCTGCTATAATATCTGACAAGACGTTTGGCATTTCTTCAATAGTACATATTCTTCCATTTTTACCGTCATTTATAAATTCATATATAGAAGGATAACAATTAGACACAACAGGAATACCTAATACGCGAGCTTCATTAACAACAAAAGGACATGCTTCACTTGATGATGTGCTGACAAGGATATCGCTATTTTTAATATATGGATAAGGATTAAATTTAGAGCCTATGAAAACAAAGTGATTATTATCAATATTGTATTTTTTTATTTCTCGTTGGATATTATTAAACGTTTCTGTATCCTCTCCGCCACCAATCAATATCCATTTAAAATTCTGTGTACCATTTTCTAATATTTTAGAGATAATTTGGGGTATTAAGTGAAATTGTTTAACTGGATGATTTATTCTGCCGATAGATATTAGTTTGACAATATCCTTATCATAATTACAATCATAATAATTTATGCAGGCGGACTCTTTGATGTATTTTTTATCTAGTATATTATGGATATAAGTACAATACTCATTCAAAGATGGATATATTTTTTGAAAATTCTCTAATGTGAATTTGCTTACGCAAACAATTTTCTGATATTTTTTGTATATATGTTCTTCATTCCATTTATCTGCTTTTTTCCAAGATGCATAATCACAATGAATCCATGCAATTTTGTTTGGTGTTTTTATATATTGTACAAAATGCGTACATAAACCTTCTTGGTAGGCTACAACTATATCATAATTACTATATTTCTTAGCTGTATATTTAAATAACCAATTTTCAATTTTTGTTCGTATGCCAATTTTCCCAAGAATGGATAGTATAGTTTTGGTGATTCTTAATTTGTTTCTATGTTTGTAATTTTTTGTTTGAGAAAAGATAGCTGATATTGAAGTTAAGATAAAATTGTCCTTTAATATGCTACAATTAGATAATGATACATTATCACTATCTGAATATCCCATAGGTAATACATCTATATCGTATTTACTCTTTGGTAATAATGATAACATATTTTGCAATCCTCGAATAACTCCTCCTCCATTGCGAAGAGTTGGAGTTACAAACAATATTTTTTTCATAAAACTAATCAGATATTATCTTACTATTTAATGAAATATATTTAAACATAACCACCATTAAAAGTGGTACTGCAGTCCAACCTGTCTGGCATGTAAATGGAGATAAGGTCATAAATGCGATTCCAATAAAATATAAGAATGACCATATGAATGATTTCTCCTTTTTTCTAATAGCCAGACTAATTATTGCAATCAAAGTTATTATTATACCAATTACTCCATAGTTTATTACTATGGATAAAAATTCATTATGACAATCGAAATTTAATGGTTGAAATTCGTAAACTACACTCTGATATCCACATCCTAATAAGTTTATTGGATTTTCAATCCAATCATTAAATTTCATTGCCCATATTTCAGTTCTTCCACTACCTGTATTGTCATTTAATGTTCTGTCAATCAATAATGTAAAATATCCTGAATTAAATAGATATATTATACCTATAACAGATATTAACAAAATTAGGATTTTATATATTAGTTTTGTTTTAGATAATAAAATCTGAATCAATAATGCACCGGTTATCGCAAGAATTGCACCTCTTGATGCTTGTAATACTATTGTTATATATCCTAATATAATACTTATGATGAATATTAATTTATAGAAATTACCAATTTTTACTTTGATTGTTGAGAATATGTATGCACCTGAAATTATGATACCGCAACCAAGTAATATTCCAAAATAATTAGGGTCAACCCATACTGCACGCTCGACATCGCTTCCATAATAAGCTTCCATAAAATCCTTAGCAAATACAAAATAATAAATGGATAATGTTATTGTTAGAATAACTGATGATAACATTGTAATATTAAACGATACCTTATCTCGTATTGCATTATAAAGAATATATAGTGTTATAAGAAATAAAAATAATTGACTAAATATTTTAAGATTAATTAAATCTATAATGAAAATAAAGAGCAGTAAGGATATTTGAATATTACTAAACTTAAACAAATATTTTTTCTTGTATAATAGAGAATGTACAATTGCTATTATAATAATGCATAACTCATAAATTAACCAAGTTTGCGGTATATAACCGAATGGAGCAACTGAATTAAATCTAAGACCTACAAAAAGAATAATTACAGCAGGAGATAACCAAAAATATTTGATAAGAGGAAAGAATACAGCCATAGTAATACCTAAACGCATAACTGTTGGCGGTGCTACCATTGCTGTATTTGTCCATGATAAACAAATAAAGTGAAGGATAAGGTAATATAGATATAACCACTTATGTTGTTTGTAATTTATAGTAAATATTTCCATATGATATTTTCCAGATTAATTATGAAAAACATGATACTTAAGGAATGATATTAGATATTTTATTTTGTTCTTGATTGTTCTTTCTTTGAAAAAACTATAATTTTTTATGATTTCATCATATCTATGAGAATTATATGCTAATCTAAATATTTCTTGATTTTTTACATTTTCTACAATCGGTATCAATGAATTTTTATTTAATTTTTTACAAAAAAATATTCTAATGTCGTACGTTGAAAATATAAATTTTTTATTGTATTCATAATTATTACTATGTGATGCAGACTCATTTAGAATTCTATATACCGATAAAATATCATCCAAATAATGTATTTTATATTGACTAGCTATATATAACCACAATGGATAATCTCCCATTAACCATGATTGTCCTGCAATAAATTCATTGTAACCATTACGTGCCTCTATTCTATACATTACAGTGAGTGTTGGAATAGAGTTATATCTTATCAATTCTTCAAATGAAATAGCTTTACTACCAATTATATTAGCAAATTCATTTTTATTTTGATGGAATGTTTTCGCTCTACCATAAACCAATCCATAATCCTCATTTTTTTCCAAGAAATCCACCTGTTTTTGTAATTTCAGTGAATCAATCCAGTAGTCATCGCCTTCACATAATGCTTCATATTTTACATTATCACGCCATTCTGCTAAATATGGAAATTTACGTTTTTTTTGACTATAATGATTTTCCTTTAAATATAATACTGATATATAGCAATTCTTATTAGTTTTATGTTGTGCGTATGTTATAAATGCATAATCAGTTTCTTTTTCGTAGGCAATAGAAGTATCAGTAATATCAAACTGTTCATTGACAAATTTCCTTATCACATCTTGTTCACCATCAGTAGAAGCATCATCAACAACCATTACTACAAATGGAAAATTTGTTTGTTGCATTACAAAACCATTCAACGCATCAAGAATGTACTTTGATTGATTGTATGTAAAACATTGTACTCCAACTAAATATTTATATTTATTATTTATCATTATCTTTTTATTTTTCTTATTGCAGATAGAACGATGTTTTTAACTTCTATATATTCACTTGGTTTTGTTATCTCACAAATAACAAAGAATACAATTACACCTAATAATATTTGTAAAGGTAATATTATCCAGTAACTTATAGGTAAATATTTTAAAAAGAAGACAGAGAACGCAACTATAAAAGATATGATATAACTTGAAGTTACATCTTTTAACTGTTTCCAAGAACTATATCCTAGTTTTTTACCTGTATAATACGAATTTAAGAAGAACGATATTAAACCTGTGCCTATTAATGCTATTAGCATCCAATAAATATTAAAGAAAATTCCGATAGCTACAGGTATCAATCCATAAGCTTTTTTAATTATTTCTAAATATAAAAATACATCACTCCGCCCCTGTACCTGAAGCATATTCAAGTTGATAGCGTGTAGTGGATATAAAGACATACTAATACATATCAATGGGAGATAAGTTGCCGCTTCATGCCATTTAGGACCTATAAGACAATATATCAAAGGTTCTGCAACAGCTCCTAAACTTATCATACAGATACAAGTGACAAACATAGTTAACTTAATAACTTTACGATAGGCAGATACCATTCTTGTCTTATCATCTTGCACTTCTGCTAATACAGGGTATGTAACCCTTTGAACTATAGATGTGATATTTGACGAAAATAACTGAGCATAACTTCTTCCCCTCGTATATTGACCTAAAGTGGCAGGATTATAGAATTTACCAACAACAATCTGATATATTTCTTTCCATAAATTATCTAAAAGACCACTAACTAGAAGTTTCCATCCAAATCCCCACATATACTTGAAACTCCCAATACTAAATGTGAAATTTGGTATCCAGTGATTGAATATCCATAATAATATTGTATATAAAATCTGTCTCGACAATTGCTGTGCCACTAATGCCCATACTCCAAAACCAATAAACGCCATGACTATGCCAATGATACCACTAACTATAGCAGAAATAAGAGATATTTTGGTTTTGGTTTTAAAGTCTAATTTTTTTGTTAATATAGTATTCTGAGTGAGAGATAAACCGTTAATTATTAAAACAAGACCTAATACTCTGACTATATCTGTTATTTCAATATTGAAGAAGATAGAAACAAATGGCGCTGTAATATAAAGAATGATATAAAGTACCACACTCATAACCATGTTTGTTATGAACATAGTATTATAGTCCTCATTTGTGGCATTTTTTTTTCTTATAAGAGCATTGCTGAAACCACTATCCACAATGCCATTAAGAATAACAGTAAACGTTAGACTTATGCCAATTATTCCATATTCCTCTGGAGACAATAAGCGGGCTAGAATAAGGCCTACTATAAAAGATATGCCTTGTCCCAAAAAAGAATCTGCAGCACTCCAGCCAACCCCCCTTATGGTTTTATTTCGTAATGATAATTCAGACATAGTAAATATATATCCCCTATTTATATTCGTTTGAATATAAAAATTAAATAATTATCCTAATCTATTTCTATTATAAAAGTATGCGTCCATATAAAAATGTAGTAAACCTTTTAATCCTATATTTTTATTAGATTGAATTATTCTCCAAGCCCCATTTTCATTGGCTTCGACCATGACCCAACCTTTTTTGCTATATGCTATATCCCAAGCTATTAGCGTAGATCCTGGGATTATTGTAGCCATATCTTCTATCATTGCTAAAGCTTCATTCCAGAATGGCAATTGGAATCCTTTAAATGATAACCCAGAATCTGGATGTTTTTCAAAACGTTCACCTTTAAAATTGATAGCATCTGTTTCTATTATTCCATTTTTTGAATTAATAGCAGCATACATCCCTCCAGATCCAGCATTGTCTTTGATATCGCCACCAGAACCAACTCTCCATGTTGCTCCAATGACATTTACATTTTTATCAATTGTAAAAGTGAGTATCCTACATGTATTAACAGATTTTGGATGTATGCATGCAGTTTCATCACCTTGTTCTATTAATTGTTCTAATACAAAAGGACCATTGTTGATTTTTGATTTAAAAAAGATAATAGGATCAATATTTGCTATTTCAAAGATTTCTATACCATGCCCTGAATGCTCATCAATGGGTTTATAAATAAATTTACTGTTATGAGATATAAATTCCATAAATATATTTTCATCCTTTTCAGTAAAACATCCAATCATTTCACGTTTAAAGAATTTCTTATATTTTTCATAACATAAATATTTATTGTTCATTATTTGGAGAATATCAGAAGAATTAAGGATGTCACAATAATGGTATCTGAGTTTATCTGCAACAAAAGAAGCTCTATATTGAATATCTTTGTTATGAATAAAATCATATATACAATAGTCTTGAAAACTATATCCAAAACGATGTAAACAGTATATCATATCCCTTATGATAGCGTTGATATTTTTAACATGTCGTTCACATCCGTAATCCTTAATAGCTATTTTTGCCATTTCTAAACCTTTGGAGTAATACTTCTTGTCAAAAATATTGTAATAAAGCAAGTATATTCTTTTCCATAAATTGGAATTATCAGCTTTATAACTCAACCAATTTTCTAATTTGGTATTTATTTTCCAACGGGCAATTCTATGTGATAGTCCAAAATATTTTTCTTTTTTCATTTATTATATATTAAAAGGTATAGTAATCTTCCTCTTTGCCCCAAATTTTTGCAAATGGTTGAGTAGCCATTTCTTCTTTAAATTTAAGTAGATAATCTTTCCAACTATATTGTGGTTCATAACCTAGTTCAAAAATGGTTTTCTTTATATCTAAAACAAATTGAGTACAATCTTGCTTTTCTGGGCAATAGGTGATTTTAGATTTTTTTCCATCAGGACAGAATACATCCACAATATCTCTAACACGTTCCTCAAGAGTTGTCCCTCCACTACCTACATTATAAATTCCACCATCAACATCTGCGCTAAGTGCCTTTTCTATAATTTGCAGGAAGTCGTAAACGCTTATGGTTTCAAGAAGTCTGTTTGGATCTCCCCATATTTCAATAGGTTCCCCTTTCATAGCTTTATATATTAATGCTCTATCTGAAACAAGAACTTTTTTACCATTAGTGTATGTATAAGGATTAGGATGATATAAATAAATACGTGAAAGACGTATTATAAATCGTTTGATACCATATTCTTGATAATAATGTTCTATCATATCACAAGCTGCATTCTTTGCAATTACATACATCCAATGATCACCTTTTGGTACTTGCCGCTGTGAATCTGCTGGAATAGGTACCTTTGTGCCAAAAAGATGATGTATGTCAAATAAAGTTTGTGGGAAGAGTATTCTTTCAGCTTTTACTCTACGTGTGTATTCTAAAACATTAAATGTACCTTGAATAATAGATTGAATGTATGGTGTTGCAGAAAACCCTTCCATTACAGCAGGTAACATACCTGCAAAATGTAAAACTGCATATATATTCTCTTGAGGAAGTTGTGCAAAATCTTCTTCTTTTTCAATATCAACAGAAAAATAAGTCATCCCATATTCAGAGAAAAATCCATTGTCATTTTTTCTATGACCTACTGGTATAACTTCATAACCAATTTTATGTAAATGCAATGAAATATTTGCGCCTAGATTTCCTGTTGCGCCAAATACAACTATTCTTTTCATATTTCTAATATTTTAGGGGTGATTTTATAATTTGATTTATATATTAGATAACCATCTCTCTCATAGTTTGAGTGACTTTCTTGTAATTTTTTATTAGTAATATTTCCTTCTTTGAACCAATCTTGCCCTTGGGCATATTGGAAGAACGGTAGTAATTCTTCTGTTTGTTTACATAAATAATAAATTCCTGCAAAACAAGATTTGTTTATTTTCTCAATTCCTTTAAAGTCATCCATTGCAACTTCAATCATACATCTTAAATAGTCTATTCCAGAACTCATTTGAACTAACTTATTGGATATGTCGTCACCTCCACCCCTTAAATTCGTTTCTATTAAGTATATTTTATCTTCGGTATATTTAAGTTCAATATGAGATGCTCCATTTAAATAACCTATAGACGATAGTATTTCTGGAATAATTTTATCTAATTTTTCTTTTAAGTTATCAGAAAGTTGAGCTGGCTGATGATGTCCTAGCTCAACAAAATGAGGTGCGGATGAACTATCCTTATCAGTTATTTGTATGATATAATGTTTCCCTTTGTATGAAAGACATTCAACAGAAATTTCTTTACCTTCTATAAATTCTTCAATTAAAATATCACTAGAACTACCTTCTTTTGCATATTTAATAGCATCATTTAAATTTTCTTTACAGGAAACAAATGACACTCCTTTTTTTGCACTTCCATTACATGGCTTTATAACACAAGGATATACATTTAAATCAACTCCTTCGTATTTATAATATTTAGGAGATTCTAGTCCATCAACGTATTCTGTTAAAGTTCTTACATAAAATTTATCGTGTAATTCTACATATTTTTTATATGGATTTCCTATAAGCCCTAATTTCTCAGCGATATACGCAACAACTTCTGCAGTTATATCTGAGGCATTTGATACTACACCATCAATATTTATTTTTTTGCAGACATCAACAATTTTATCCATTTCAAGTATGGAAATGGGATAGAAAAAATCAACATAATCTTTACACGCAGCATTGTTTTCTGTAGCGAAACAGTGTGTTTCTATTCCCATCTCTTTTGCTTTGAGACAGATGGGTAACTGACCTTGAGCTGCTCCTATTATCGCTATCTTTCTCATAATATCAATTTACGACAACCTTTAACCAGTCATTTTGTGTAGCTAAAGCTTTTTCTAATTGTTCCTCGGTATTAAATTTTAACACCAATGTACCAATCGCATCATTAGCTCCAACAAAACTATTTACTTGGTCACCTTTATTTACCCATAAATCTTCTTCAATTACATAAGACTTGTAGCTTTCTGCTATTTCCAAAGAATCAAATGAACCATCTTTATCTGCATGGAGTATTACTTCAGCCCAATGTCCATTGTACGGTTTCTGTTCTATATCTGCCGGAGCATCACCTACAATTGCACGTGTAATTGCTGTAATCATATCTACACCTGTTGCATATCGCAACATTTCACACAAACGGTTTCCACCTCCACGTGGTGTCAATTCCATAATGTAAGGTTTACCATTTGTTCCAACTCTTACCTCTATATTAAAAACAGCTGTCTTTAGATTTAATAGAGTGATCAATCGTTGTATCTCTGATGTCAAATACTCTTCCTCTTCCTTTGTAAATGTAGATGGCCAAGAATATGCAGCTGGAGTATATGGATTTGTAGCATTTGTATCAAAACGTTGAGAAGAAAACGATACAAATCTTAATCTGCCATCTTGTGCATAGCTATCAGTATCAGAGGAACAACCTCTTTTTTCAATAAATTCTTCAACTATTATATTTTTGCTGATAGAATATTTGATAGCATATTCCAATGCAGCCACCAATTCTTCCTCACAATCCACACGTGTACAACCTTTACTTCCTGCTGAATCAGTTGGTTTTACTATCAAAGGATATGTAAATAAGTCTCTTTTGTTCCACGCTTCTTCTACAGATGAAAAGCCAAATGCCCATGGAGTGTTAAATCCATTCTCCTTTAAGAATAATCTAAACTTATCTTTATTCTGTAATATTTCTACAGATTCAAATGGTCCAAATGAAGGCAAATTCATTTTATTTTGTACATAAGATGCAGAAACTACTCCAGGATCCACACCAAACGACATAATACCATCTATTTCTTTTTCGATGGCAACTTTTAAAACAGCTTCTTTATCAATGATACTTACATTGACATATTCATCGCTGAATTTATGAGCTATATTATCAGGTAAATAATCTGCTGTAATTACATAATAACCTTGTTCATGTGCAGCTTTGATAACAGGCAACAAATACCTGATACCACCTAATAACATCAACTTCTTTTGTTTCATAATATTAAGATTTTATAACATTTATTATTCTTTTCACATCTTCTTGACTTAACTCATGATGCATTGGCAAGCAAATAACTTGGTCTGCAATCTTCGTTGCATTAGGAAGATTTTCTTTTGCAGATGATGATAATCCTCTGTAAGTTGAGAATTCGCTTATCAATGGATAGAAATATCTTCTTCCTAAAATATTGTTTTCTTTTAGTTTGAGATATAATTCGTCGCGTGTCATACCGAATTTTTCACCATCGATGAAGATTGGAAAATATGAGTAATTATGTCTTACACCTTCCATATCATCGAAGAAAGTAATACCTTCAACATTTCTCAATGCTTCTCTATATCGGATCGCCACTTGATGACGTGCTTCAATAGCTTTGTCTACTTGTCTTAAATTAAGTATTCCGTATGCTGCACGAACTTCATCCACTTTTGAGTTAATTCCAGGGGCAACTACTTCTGTTTCTCCTGCAAAACCAAAGTTTTTAAGATAATCTATTCTCTTCTTAGTTTGTTCGTCATGCATAACCAAAGCACCCCCTTCAAGCGTGTTATATACTTTAGTTGCATGGAAACTCAATGTACTCATGTCTCCTGCGTTGAGAATACTTTCTCCATTAACATCTACTCCAAAAGCATGCGCTGCATCATATATAACTTTTAAACCATATTTGTCAGCAATCTTCTGTATGCCTTTTGTATCACAAGGTTTGCCATAACAATGCACTGGCATAATTGCCGTAGTTTTTGGAGTAATAGCAGCTTCAATCTTATTAGGATCTAATCCACAATTAGATGGATCTATATCAACAAATACTGGTTTTATTCCATTCCACCATAGAGAGTGTGTTGTTGCAACAAAACTATATGGAGTGGTAATCACTTCTCCAGTAATTCTAAGTGCTTGCAACGCTGTTATTAAAGGCAAAGTACCATTGGTAAATAATGAAATGTACGGAACTTTCAGATATTCTGCTAATTCCTTTTCTAACTGTTTGTGAAATTTACCATTGTTTGTTACCCATTTGCTATCCCAAATCTCTTTGAGCATTACATTTAACTCATCAAGATCAGGTAACAAAGGAGAAGTTACTGTTATTTGTTGATTATCCATTGTTTTGTGTTTTACAGATTATCTTCCTTTATACATATCTTCATAATACTTCTCGTACTCGCCACTCGTGATGTTATCCATCCATTCTTGGTTGTCTAAGTACCAGCGAACGGTCTTCTCAATGCCTTCTTCAAATTGAAGTGATGGCTCCCAACCGAGTTCCTTCTGTAACTTAGTAGAATCGATAGCATAACGTGCATCGTGACCTAATCTGTCGGTGACGTATGTGATAAGATCCAATGATGCGCCTTCCGGGTTACCGAGTATTCTGTCGACAGTCTTAATCATAACCTTAATCAAGTCGATGTTTTTCCATTCGTTGAAGCCACCGATGTTGTATGTCTCAGCAATTTTTCCTTCATGGAAAATTAAGTCAATTGCACGAGCATGGTCTTCAACATATAACCAGTCGCGAACATTTTCGCCTTTACCATAGACAGGTAATGGTTTACGATGACGTATGTTATTAATAAATAAAGGTATTAACTTTTCAGGAAACTGATATGGACCGTAGTTGTTAGAGCAGTTAGTCACGATAGTAGGCATTCCGTAAGTGTCGTGATAAGCTCTTACGAAGTGGTCGCTACTTGCCTTAGCTGCTGAATATGGTGAGTGAGGATTGTATTTTGTAGTCTCATAGAAGAACTCGTCGCCGTATGCTTTATGACCTTCAGATGAAGCTACAGTCTTGAATGGAGGTTCAATTCCTTCTGGATGGTTCATTGCTAGTGCTCCATAAACTTCGTCAGTAGAAATGTGGTAGAATCTTTTTCCTTCGTATTTTTCAGGAAGACTTTCCCAATAGAGTTTTGCTGCTTGAAGTAATGCTAAAGTTCCCATAACATTTGTCCTTGCGAAAGTGAATGGGTCTTTGATACTTCTGTCGACGTGTGATTCTGCAGCGAGGTGAATTATACCATCAACTTGTTCGTTTTGCATCAATTGATAGAAGTTCTCGAAATCGCAGATGTCCATCTTCACAAACTTATAATTTGGCTTGTCTTCGATGTCTTTGAGATTAGCTAAATTACCAGCATAAGTGAGTTTGTCTAAGTTTATGATGTTATATTCTGGATATTTGTTTACGAATAATCTTACAACATGTGAACCGATGAATCCGGCACCGCCTGTTATTACTATGCTTCTTTTTGCCATAATATATTTTTATTTTTAGTTTTAATTATTTCTTTTCAATTCCTCAATAACTTGCAAAAGATATTGTCCGTATTGGTTTTTAATCATAGGTTGAGCAAGTTCTCTCATCTTTTCTTCTGAAATCCAACCTTTGCGATAAGCGATGCCTTCGAGACATGCTATCTTCAAACCTTGACGTTTTTCAATAACTTCAACAAATGTTGATGCTTCTGACAATGAATCGTGGGTACCTGTATCTAACCATGCGAAGCCACGGCCTAAAGTCTGGACTTTAAGTTGTTTATCTTCCAAGAATTTTTGGTTGACAGTAGTGATTTCGAGTTCGCCACGTGCTGAAGGTTTTATTGTCTTAGCAACTTCAACGACTTTATTAGGATAGAAATATAATCCAGGAACGGCGTAATTTGACTTTGGATTCTTTGGTTTTTCTTCTAATGAAAGACAATTACCGTCTTTATCAAATTCAGCGACGCCATAACGTTCAGGGTCGTTAACCCAGTAACCGAAGATTGTAGCCTTGTTTTCTTCTTCAGCAGCCTTGACAGCATCTTTCAACATTTGTGTGAAGAAACTTCCGTAGAAAATGTTATCACCAAGTACTAAGCATGCGCAATCGTCACCAATGAATTCTTCGCCGATTATGAATGCTTGAGCGAGACCATCTGGTGAAGGTTGCTCAGCATAGCTGAAGTTTACGCCATAGTCAGAGCCATCGCCTAACAAGCGTTTGAAACCAGGGAGGTCGTATGGTGTGGAGATGATGAGAATATCTCGTATACCTGCCAACATCAAGACTGATATTGGGTAATAAACCATAGGTTTGTCATAGATTGGCAAAAGTTGTTTACTAACACCTTTTGTGATTGGATAAAGGCGAGTACCTGAACCGCCTGCTAAAACGATGCCTTTCATGATTATGAGATTTTGATTTGTTTACAATTTAATTTATGATTTTCTTTTATAATCTTCCGTCAACTACTTCTCTTGGAAGTATTCCTTTCACATCATAAACTACTGTATTATCGTTGAGTAAGGATTTGATGTCTAATGACAAGAACTCCTTGTGCGCTACTCCTAAAATTACAGCGTCATATTTATCTGATGTGTTAAGCTCGTTTATGATGTCTATTTTGTATTCTTTTTTTACCTCGGCAACATTAGCCCAAGGGTCATATATTGTGATATTGTTTGTGTATTCTGATATTGTTGAATAGATGTCAACTATCTTGGTGTTGCGTATGTCGGGACAGTTTTCCTTGAAGGTGATGCCTAAGATTAAGATTTTAGAGTCTTTTACAATCACTCCTTTTTTGTTCATCAGTTTGATAACCTGATTGGCAACGTACTCTCCCATGCCGTCGTTCAAACGTCTCGCCGATGACATCACTCTTGGCAAAACACCATAAACCTGAGCTTTTTGAATCAGATAATAAGGGTCAACGCTGATACAGTGTCCGCCAACTAAACCAGGACTGAGTTTGATGAAGTTCCATTTTGATGCTGCGGCTTCAATAACATCGTGAGTGTCAATTCCCATGGCATTGAAAATCTTTGCCAACTCATTCATAAAAGCGATATTGACATCACGTTGCGAGTTCTCTATAATTTTTGAAGCCTCTGCAACTTTGATGGAAGGCGCTTTATGTGTGCCGTTTACTAAAACGGAATCGTATATGTTATCAACTATATCAGCAATCTCTGGTGTAGAGCCAGAAGTTACCTTCTTTATTTTCTCAACTGTATGTTCCTTGTCGCCTGGATTGATGCGTTCTGGTGAATAACCAGCAAAGAAGTCAGTGTTAAACTTTAATCCAGAAACACTTTCAACCACTGGAATACATTCTTCTTCTGTGACACCAGGATAAACAGTAGATTCATAAACCACGATGTCGCCTTTTGAAATAACCTTTCCGACTGTCTCACTTGCTTTGAGAAGCGGCTTCAAATCAGGACGGTTGTTTTCATCGACAGGAGTTGGGACGGCAACAATATAAAAGTTGCTGTTTATTATATCTTCTAAATTGCTTGTGCATTTAAATCCATGATTTTTTATTGCATCTTGCAAAAGCTCATCAGAAACTTCTAATGTTGAATCATGACCAGCATTAAGAGCATCAACACGAGATTGATTCATGTCGAAACCGATGGTCTCATATTTTGTTGAAAAAAGTCTTGCCAAAGGCAAACCAACATAACCGAGACCTATTACACAGATTTTAATGCTGTTCATTTTAATGTTTTTAGTTGAGAGCGTAGAGTGTATGGTTGAATTACAAAATTTCAACTTTCAGTTTTCAATTTTATACAGCTTCGCCGCCTCACCCACATGGCTGTATATTAAACTGTTGAAAAACAACTTAATACAACTATTGTGAGTAAGTGCAAAATCGACCTTTGTCAATCTACAAAGATAGGGATTGTTATTTAAAAAACAAAGTTTTTTTCTTAATTTTTGTTAATACCTGCTTCGTACCACAGTCGTACCAGGTTCGTATCAAGTTCGTGTCAGTCTCTCTTGAAAATATCTCGAGTGTAGACTTTCTCTTTTACGTCGTCTAAGATGCTGTCGTATCTGTTTGCGATAATGGCTTGGCTCTCTTTCTTGAACCTTTCAATGTCGTTAACAACCAAGCTTCCGAAGAAGGTGCTGCCGTCTTCTAACGATGGCTCATAGATGATGACAGTAGCTCCTTTGGCTTTCACTCTTTTCATGACTCCCTGAATAGAGCTTTGTCTGAAGTTGTCGGAATTACTCTTCATCGTCAGTCTGTAAACGCCGATGACTGGAAGCTGTTGGCTTTGTGCTTTTGAGCTGTAGGTGTTGTTGTCGCTATAAGCGTACCAGCCTGCTTTTTTCAGCACTTGGTCAGCGATGAAGTCTTTTCTCGTTCTGTTGCTTTCCACTATCGCTGACATCATGTTCTGTGGCACATCTTCGTAGTTGGCCAAAAGTTGTTTGGTGTCTTTAGGCAGACAATAACCGCCATAGCCGAAGCTTGGGTTGTTATAATGATTTCCGATGCGAGGGTCTAAACAAACGCCTTCTATGATTTGCTGTGTGTCTAATCCTTTCAGCTCGGAATATGTGTCTAACTCATTGAAATAGCTAACGCGAAGAGCGAGATAAGTGTTGGCGAAGAGCTTCACGGCTTCTGCTTCGGTGCTGCCCATAAACAGAATCGGAACGTCTTCTTTTATAGCTCCTTGCTTGATGATTTCTGCAAACTGATGTGCTGCTTTAGCTAGACGCTCGTCATTTTGTTCATAACCTACAATTATTCTCGAAGGATACAGGTTGTCGTATAATGCTTTGCTTTCTCTTAGAAACTCAGGCGAGAATATGATGTTGTCGCTCTTGAATTTCTTTCTGACGCTTTCGGTATATCCCACAGGGATGGTGCTTTTTATCACCATGATGGCGTCAGGATTATACTGCATTACCTTGGCGATGACGTCTTCCACAGCAGAAGTATCGAAGAAGTTCTTTACGCTGTCGTAGTTGGTAGGCGCTGCTATCACCACAAAGTCTGCATCTTTATATCCAGCTTCTGCATCCAAAGTGGCGCGAAGATTCAACTTCTTGTTCGCTAAATAATCTTCTATATAATCGTCCTGTATCGGTGATTTCTTGTTATTAATCATCTCAATGCGCTCAGCCACAATGTCAACAGCTGTTACTTCGTTATGCTGTGCTAATAATGTTGCGATAGAAAGACCTACGTATCCTGTTCCTGCTATACTTATTTTCATAAAGTGAAAGTTGAAAATTGAAAATGGAAAGTTATTTTTTTGATTTTAGTGTTTTTATACTTGCGGTTAGTATTGCTATTATTTCTTTTAAATCTTTGTTAAATTCCTTGTATTGTTGTTCGTCAATTATTTCGCTCTCCACTAATAGTTCTAACCAATACGAGGTTTCGTCAGCTTCTTTTAATGCGATTGATAACTTACTTATGAAATCAGCTTTGCTTTGTGCATTGTTGCTTTCTCTTACGTTAGCACCAATACTAGTACCGCAACGAAATAATTGTTTAGAAATTATATATTCTTTTTTATCTGCTAATATTTTACAAAATTTTATAATTCTTACGGCAAAAGACTTAGTCTTAGTGCCAATAATATTTTCTTTTCCCATAAAAGTAGTTTTATAAATTTCGGTTTTAAATTCTCTTTAATATTCATAAATTTTCAGTTTTCAATTTTCAATTTTCAAATTATCTCCATCCAAACGGATGCTTGCTCAACTCTAACTTCGCCAATGGATGATAGTCGCCTTTGAGTCCTATTGGCTCGGCGTTTCTTATGTCGTAGACCATCTCGATGCAGTTCCTTGCTTCAGAGATTCTGAATCCTTCGCCGGCAAAGATTTTCTTGTAACTCTCTGTATGAAGCTCTGTGAATCCTTGGCTGAATTCGAACTCGCTGCCGTCAATCATGATGGTCCTATATGTTCGTTTCTCTCCTTGTACGGCGTTTTCAGGCAATGTGTCAGCGTTGATGCTCAGGAAATAACGTACTCTGGCTTTCTCTAATTCAAGATAACCCGCAACTCTGTCGTGACTCGACACATGAACTATGCTCTTAGTCACTTTTCCGAAGACCCATTGCAGCATGTCGTAGAAATGTATTCCGATGTTAGTCGCTACACCGCCGCTTTTGTTGATGTCGCCTTTCCATGAGGTGTAGTACCAGTTGCCTCTGGCGGTGATATATGTGAGGTCGACATCGTAAATCTTATCCTTTGGACCTTCGTCGATTTTCTTCTTCAAAGCCACTATCGACTCATGAAGACGAAGCTGTAAGATAGTATATGCTTTTCGTCCAGTAGATTTCTCCACAGCTTCCAATGCGTCTATGTTCCAAGGGTTTAAGACTACAGGCTTCTCGCAAATTACGTCGCAGCCTAATCGTAGTCCGTAGCGTGTGTGAGCGTCGTGGAGGTAGTTAGGAGTACATACGGAGATAAAGTCTATCTTTTCTCCTTTCTCGATGAGTTTGGTGTTATGACGGTCGAACAGTTCTTGTTCGGTAAAGAAAGCAGCTTGAGGAAAATAGCTGTCCATTATCCCTACGCTGTCGTTTTTATCGTATGCGGAAACCAAAACATTTCCGGTGTCTTTTATTGCTTTGAGATGTCGTGGTGCGATATAACCGCCTACGCCGATTATTGAGAAATTCATAGTTTTAAAGGCTAATGGCTAATTATTTATTGATTTTTTTATTTCTGATTCCAACTGACGTAATTCATCTTCTTCAGTTTTATCTGCCTGCTGCGCTGCATATATCTTTCTACGGTTATTAAAGTCTTCATATACTTCATCAACATAAAGTTCCATCTGTTTATTGGTGATAGAACCATTCCCTTAACCATGTACTCTTTCAGATTTCGATTCGCCCAGATTCTGAATTGCGTTCCTCTCTTACTTCTTACCCTAAACCCAATTGCTAAAATCATGTCAAGAGAATAAAATGTGACATTGTAATTTTTGCCATCAGAAGCAGTTGTAAAGTAATTCTTTACAACTGAATTTTCGCTCAATTCATTATCTGACAATATATTAGCTATATGCTGACCTATATTTTGCTTAGAGGTGTCAAAAAGTTCTGCCATTTGATTTTGGTTCATCCAAATGTTGCCATCCTGAGCATACAAAACCACCTTGGCTTTACCATCTTCGGTATTGTAAATAATAATATTGTTTTGTTCCATATTTTTTGATTTAGGTTTTAACTAATTATTTATTGATTTTTATTTCTCTTCCACATTCACATTTCATATCGTAATTTAATTTCTTTCCGCACTCGCACACCCAGCCAATCTGTCGTGCTGGTACTCCTGCCATCAGGGCGTTGTCGGGGACGTCTTTAGTTACCACCGCTCCTGCTGCTATCATGGCGTTTCTTCCTATGGTGACGCCACAGACTATAGTGCAGTTGGCTCCTAACGACGCTCCTTCTCTGACCAAGGTCTTCTTATAAACTCCATGGACAGGATATTTCGCTCTTGGCACTGTGACATTGGTGAATACACAGCTCGGACCACAGAAAACGTAGTCTTCCAACTCGACACCTTCATAGATGGAGACGTTGTTCTGTACTTTCACCCCATCGCCAATCTTGACGTTGTTGCCGACATTGACATTCTGCCCGAAAGAACAGTTCTTGCCAATGACAGCACCCGACTGAATATGACAGAAATGCCAAATCTTTGTACCTTCACCAATCGTTACGTTGTCGTCGATGTATGAAGATTCGTGTATGAAATAGTTTTCAGATGCCATATAATTATCTTGAGATTATATAGCGGTCACTGAGCTTGTCGAAGTGCCGAGTTCGCCTTCGACAGGCTCAGGCACCATTTATAAATTATCTTTTTCTATATCTTTAAAATAATTGACAGTACCGACTTTCAACTCGTATGTTGCGAGGTCGTCGCAGACGATGATGCCTTTAGGATGCATCTGCAATGCACTGACGGTCCACATGTGGTTGACGCTGCCTTCAATGACTTGTGCTATAGCTCTTGCCTTGCCGTGGCCGTTAGCTAAAATCATCACTTCTTTTGAATCCATCACTGTGCCTACTCCAACTGTCAAGGCTGTCTTAGGGACTTGGTTGATGTCGTTGTTGAAGAATCTTGAATTAGCGATGATGGTGTCTGTTGTCAATGACTTGACTCTTGTTCTTGAAGTCAATGATGAGCCAGGTTCGTTGAAAGCGATATGACCGTCAGGACCGATGCCGCCCATGAACAATTGGATGCCGCCATATGACTTTATCTTTTCTTCATAACGTTGACATTCTGCTTCAAGGTCTTCAGCGTTGCCATTGAGAATGTTGACGTTTTCTTTTTTGATATCGACATGATTGAAGAAGTTGTTCCACATGAATGAGTGGTAGCTCTCTGGATGGTCTTCTGCTATTCCAACATATTCATCCATGTTGAAAGTGACGACGTTTTTGAAAGATACCTTGCCTTGTTTGTGAAGCTCTATCAAGGCTTTATATGTTCCGAGAGGTGTTGAGCCTGTTGGCAATCCTAAGACGAAAGGTTTCTCTTCTGTTGGCTTGAATTCGTTGATTCTTTTTACAATATGATTAGCCGCCCATTGCGACACTTTTTCATAATTAGGTTGGATAATAACTCTCATATATTTCTGTTTTGCTACTTGTTTCTATTTAATGATAACCCGCAAATTTACTTATTATTTTCTATAAAGCAAAACAATAATTTTTTATATTTTTGCAAAAAAATAAATAGATGATACTTTGTTTAGAAACTTCCACTGCTGTATGTTCAGTGGCACTCGTAGAAAATGGTAATGTTGTTGCTTTGAGAGAGAGTCTCGACGGTCAGAATCATGCTGAGAAGATAACGCTTTTCATTGATGAAGTCATGAAGGAAGCTGGTATTGCTTATAAAGATTTGGACGCTGTCGCAACAAGTATGGGACCTGGTTCTTACACCGGACTGCGTATCGGAGTCAGCACTGCCAAAGGCTTGTGCTACGCAATGGAAAAACCACTCATCGCAATAGACACTCTCGCTGCCATGGCGTGTGGTTTCCTTAGTCAACAGTCAACAGTCAACAGTCAACAGATAGAAAGTTCAGAGTTCAAAGCTCAAAGTTCAGAGTCTATTCTGTGTCCAATGATTGATGCTCGTCGTATGGAGGTTTATACTGCTTTCTTTAATGAGAAGTTAGAGAGAACATCAGAGACAGAGGCTCTTGTCATTGACGAGAATTCTTTCATGGAGTTGAAACAAAACAATCATCTTTATCTTTTTGGCGACGGCGCTGACAAGCTCGCTGCTCTCTTCCAAAACGACGAGAATATCACTGTAGTAGAGAAGTTCCATTGCTCAGCAGCATATATGGCAAGACTTGCCGACGAGGCTTTCACAAACAAACAATTCGTCGACACCGCATACTTCGAGCCTTTCTATTTAAAGAACTTCGTCCCAGGAATGCCGAAGGTGAAAGGACTTGAATAAAACTTCAGAATCTCAAAATTTCAGAATCTCAAAACCTCAGAATTTTTGAATTTCTGAGGTTTTGAATTTCTGAGATTTTATTTTCTCTTGGAGTCTCGGCGTCTCGGTGTCTTGGTTACTTTTCCATTGTTGCTGACAATCAAGAAATCCAATTGCTTCTTAATCAAGTTCACGCTCTTGACTTGTATCTTCACCTCATCGCCGAGCTGGTATATGTTGCCGTAGTCTTGTCCGATGACGCGGAAGTTTTCTTCATCTAGATAATAGAAGTCGTCATTGAGGTCGGCGTAACGTACCAAGCCTTCGCATTTGCTTTGCTTAAGCTCGACATAAATACCCCATTTGCTGATGCCAGAAATGAGTCCGTCGAATGTCTTTCCGACATGATCTTGTAAGTATTCTGCTTGCTTGTATTTCACCGACTCGCGTTCCATCTCGGCTGCGCGTTTTTCCATTTCGCTGGCGTGGAGACATAATTCTTCGTATTCGTCTCTGTCGGCGCTAGGCTGGTTTTCTATGAGATAACGTTCTATCAGACGATGTACCATCAAGTCGGGATAACGACGGATTGGTGATGTGAAATGTGTGTAATATTGGAATGCAAGTCCGTAGTGACCGATGTTGGTTGTGCTGTAGACAGCTTTCGCCATCGTCCTGATTGCCACCGACTCGACGAGGTTTTTCTCGCCTTTGCCTTCTACGGCATTGAACAATGCGTTATATGATTTGACGAGTTTTTCTCGCGAACTGATATTCATGCTGTAACCGAGTTTAGAGACGAGTTGGATGAAGTTATATAACTTCTCTGGATTAGGTTCGTCGTGGATACGGAAGACGAAGGTATAATCCTTGAATTTACTTTCAGGCTTAGCTATTGTCTCAGCTATCGTCTTGTTTGCCAGAAGCATGAAATCTTCGATGAGCATATTGGCTTCTTTCTGCACTTTGACGTAGGTGTCGATAGGCTTGCCGTTTTCATCCAAGATGAATTTCACTTCTTCAGAATGGAAGTTGATGCAGCCTTCTTTCATTCTCTTGGCTCTTAACTTAGTTGCCAAGTCGTTGAGTGTCATGAGTTCTTTTTTATTGTCTCCGTCTGCGCCTTCTATCATATCCTGCACTTCTTCGTAAGCATAGCGACGATTAGATTTTATGACGGTCTTGCCTATCCAAGTGTTGATGATGTCGGCATTTTCGTTGAGTTCGAACACTGTAGAGAAAGCGAGTTTCTCTTCATCTGGACGTAACGAACATACCATGTTACAGAGTTTCTCTGGCAGCATAGGAATCGTTCTGTCGACGAGATAAACTGACGTTCCTCTGTCTTGCGCTTCGACATCTATTGCTGAACCTGGCTGCACATAATGCGACACGTCAGCGATGTGAACACCGACTTCATAATTTCCGTTATCTAAATATCTCAAAGAAAGAGCGTCGTCGAAGTCTTTTGCGTCGTGAGGGTCGATGGTGACGGTGAATATGTCACGGAAGTCGCGGCGTTTCTTAATCTCAGATGCAGGAATCTTGTCAGAGATGGCTTTGGCTTCTTTCTCGACTGCTTTAGGGAACTCGAGAGGATATTCGTATTCAGCGAGAATCGACTGCATCTCTACGTTGTTTTCGCCTGGATTGCCGAGCACTTTCACAATCTCACCAAACGGATTCTTGGCATTGTCTGGCCATTCTGTGAGATGTACGATGACTTTCTGTCCGTCTTTGGCTCCTTTGTAACTTCCCTTAGGAATGAAGATGCTGAGCGGCATAGAAGAGCGGTCAGGCACCACGAAAGCGAATCCGTGTGAGAGGCTGAAGATACCGACGAAATCGGTCTTGGCGCGTTCGATAATCTCGATAATCTCTCCTTCGTTTTTCTTGCTTTTACGTTTAGGGAACATCGCCACCTTGACTTTGTCTCCGTGTAATGCCTTGCCGGTGTTGTTAGCAGCGATGAAGATATCTTCGCCTTCTTCGTCAGGGATGACGTAAGCCTTGCCGGTGTTTTTCATGTCGACAGTACCAGTGACGATTTGCTGCTTAGGACCGAATTCGTGTATGCAGTCAGGATGAAGAAGATAACGATAGGGTTTGTCTTCTATGAGTTTTCCTTCGTTACATAAAGTGACGAGAATCTGATGTATAACGTCTTTACCTGCGGCGTCGCGCACTGACATTATCTTCGCGATTTGCTTATAATTCATCGGTTTGAAAGGATTCTCGCCGAAGATGGTAAGTATGGTATTTACAAAAGTGCTGAGGCTGTTTTTGTTTTTCTTTCTAGACATAGTATAGTTGTTTTTAAAGTTTGGAAAAAGACCATTGTCTGTTGTCGGTTGACTGTCGTCTGCCGAAGGCATTGCAAAAATAAAAAAAGTATCAACCTAATAACGATTGATACTTAAAAAATGTTGCCCAACCAGGGTTCGAACCTGGACTTTACTGATCCAGAGTCAGTCGTGTTGCCAATTACACCATTGGGCATTTGCGGGTGCAAAGATAGTATTTTAAATTGAAAGTTGAAAACTGAAAACGGAAAATTTTCACCCTTCAACTTTCAATTTTCAACTTTCAGTTTTTAATTGTTAATTTTGCCAAGCGCTGCTGCTCCTAAAATCGCTACGTTATTATCTGGGAGTTCAGATACTCTGACGTCGACGGAGCCTTTATAAACGAATAACAAGTTTTCTGCGAATGACTTACGTACTGGATTCAAGAGCACGTCGCCGGCTTTGACAGGACCGCCCATCAAGAACACTGCTTCTGGTGATGAGAAAGAACAAGCGTTTGCCATAGCCAATCCTAAGATTTTACCTGTCTCTTCGAAGATTTGAAGTGCGAGAGGGTCGCCTGCGTTAGCTGCATCGCCTACTGCCTTGCTTGTGAGTTCTTCTGCAGGAATCTTTGACAATACGCCGTCGTATGAAGGGTTGTTTTCCAACATCTCGAGGGCAGTGCGACGTATGCCTGTCGCTGAGGTGTAAGTCTCGAGGCAGCCTTTCAATCCGCAGCCGCATTGACGTCCGCCTGGTATCACTATGGCATGACCTAATTCGCCAGCGCCGCCGGTAGTACCGAGGAGCAACTTACCATCGACGATGATACCTGTTCCAACGCCAGTGCCTAAGGTGAACATAATCAAATGTTTCATGCCTTTACCACCGCCATAGACCATCTCGCCGAAGGCAGCAGCGTTAGCGTCGTTAGAGACAACGACTCTTACATCCATATATTTGCTTACAATCTCTTGTACGTTGAAGTCGCCTTTGAAGTTGAGGTTGGTAGCTCCGCTGAAAGTGCAGTTGTATGTGTTGCCGTTAGGAGCGCAGATGCCGATGCCGTCGATAGCTTCGAGTTCGTTTTCCTTCATCATCTCTTTGACGAGGCCGACGATGTCTTTGAGATAAACCTCGATGTCGAAATATTTGTTTGTAGGAATGTTACGACGTGCTACGATAGTACCGTCTTCACGAACCAAACCGATGTCGGTGTTTGTGCCGCCAATATCGACACCAATAGAATATGTATGTGCCATAGTTTTAATTTTTTTAATTGTCAATTTATGTTAGTGAGACGCATCAACGACATATTGTTTATTTTTTTGTGTGATTGATACGTCTCTACAATACTGACTACTGATGGCTGACCGCTGACAGCTAACTTTCAGTTTTCAGTTTTCAACTTTCAATTTCATCAAAATCCTTCGTAACTCTTCAGTTCTATCAAAGTGGCGTTCATCTCGTATTGAGCTGAATATAACTCTAACATCGCGTTTTGATAGTATTCTGTCTCTGTCACGTAGTCGATGAGGTTTAATTCGCCTTTTTCAAAAGCTTTGTATAAAAGAGCTTGGCTGTCGAATTCTTGCAATGATGCAGCGAGAACTCCAATGTTGTTTTGCATTGCTTGTGCCTTTGCATAGAGGCTGCTGAGGTAATTATAAGTCACAGCTTTCTCGTTCATGAGCAAAGTCTCTGCTGCTTCTGCATGTAGCTTCGCGCTCTTCACAGTGCCTTTGTTGTGCCATAATGGAAGAACCAATCCTAATGATGGTCCGTGTTCGCCTTCGTTATGACCTTGTGCCATCTCAGCGCCGTAGCCGATGCTGAACTTAGGAAGCCATTGTGCCTTGCTCAACTTGACATTTTGTTGGTCGATGGCGAGCTGCTGACGCATCTGTTCAAAGACTGGATTGACAGCTTCTACATTGGCATACCATTCATCGAAATTGTCTGGCAAAGATACTAGTGCGTAGTCTTCGTATTGGAAGTCGATGTCTTTGCCGCCGTTCATAGTCTTTAATGTCGCCATTAAATTATCACGATGAATGACTTCTAAGTCGTAGCTGTTCTTTGCGTTGGCAAGGTTCATCTTAGCTTTGTTATAATCCAAGATGTTGGTCTCGCCTATCTCCATCATCTTCTGATAAGCGTTGGCAATCTTTACAGCATTGTCGTAGTTTTGTTTGTAAAGAGTGAGCTTCATATTACAGAATATCAATTCTGTGCAGATAGCCTGTGCTTCTGTCAGCACTGTAAGTCTGTCAATCTCATATTGAGAGCTGATGATGTTAGCTGACATCTTTCTTATCTTATTCTGATGAGAATATACTGTAGGGAAGTCGAATTCCTGAGCGATGCCAAGTTCGAGTTTGTCGCTTTCTTCGCCGTAGCCGAACTTATATCCTGCTTCAATCTCAGGGTTTTCCACGAGGGCGTGAGCCTTGTTTTCAGCTAAGCCAGCTTCCATCTGTTTTTGATGAGCAGACAAAACGGTGCTGTTGCTTTCTATCGCATCCAAGACATTCTGATAAGCATATTGTGCGAAGACGGTGTTTATGCTTAAAACTAATAATATTGTCAATATGTTCTTTTTCATCGTCTTAATCATTTTGTGAAGTTTGTTTTTTCGCATGAATCATTTCGTAAACGATAGGGATGACATAAACGTTGAGTAATGTTGATGTCAAGAGACCACCGAGTACTACCACTGCCATAGGGCTTTGGATTTCATTACCTGACTGGCTTCCGTTGATGACCATAGGGATGAGAGCCAATGCTGATGTGAGGGCTGTCATTAGGATTGGGTTGAGTCGGTCTCTAGAACCGTCGATGATAGCCTGACGTAATGAAACGCCGTGTGCTGCTCCGTATTGGTAACGTGAGATGAGCAAGATACCATTACGAGTAGCGATGCCGAACAAGGTGATGAAACCGATGATGGCAGGGATGCTGATTGTATTTGATGAGATGAAGATAGCGAACACACCGCCTATCAATGCTAATGGAAGGTTGATGAGTGTGATTGCTGACAATGTCACGTCTTTGAATTCGCCGTATAAGAGGAGGAATATCACAAAGATAGCGATGATAGTCATGAGAAGCAATGTTCTTGAAGCTTTCTTCGCGCTTTGGAACTGACCGCCGTATTCTACTAAATAGTTTTCAGGAATATTGACGTGTTCGTTCACTCTTTGTTCTATCTCGTTTACTATACTTACGACGTCGCGGCCTGAGGTGTTAGCTGAGACGACAATCTTACGTTGTACGTTCTCGCGGCTGATGCTGTTAGGTCCGCCTACCGACACTATTTCTGCTACTTCTTCGAGTGGAATCATTGCGCCTCCACCGTTGACTATCATAGCTGACTTGATGCCTTCGATGCTTTCTGTGTAGTTTTTGTTAAGACGTAAGACAAGGTCGAAGCTACGTTGTCCTTCGTATACTTCTGACACTTTTTCGCCTGAGAAAGCGAGTTCGATATAATGGTTGAACTCTTCCATGCTGATGCCGTAACGTGCGAGCATATCGCGTTTTGCACGGATTTGTAACTCTGGTGTCTCTGTCTGTTGCTCAACGCTGACGTCGACAAGTCCTTCTATGCCTTCGATTTCTGCTTTGATATCGTTGGCTGTCATGAAGAGCTGTGTCAAGTCAGGACCGAAGATTTTTATCGCGATAGAAGCTCTTGTACCTGTGAGCATGTGGTCGATGCGGTGACCGAGAGGCTGACCTACTGTTGAGGCGATGCCTGGAACAGAGGCGAGTTTCTCACGAACGTCGGCGAGGAATTCTTCCTGTGAACGGTCTTTCAAATCGAAGTTGACATCGATTTCAGCGCCGTTGGTAGATTGTGAGTGCTCGTCTAATTCGCCGCGTCCTGTACGACGTGCAGTTGATGTTACTTCAGGAATTGATAATAACTCGCGTTCGATGATTTTGCCTAAGTTATTGTTTTCGTATAATGAAACACCTGGTTTACATACTGCAGATATTGTCAAAGAACCTTCGTTGAAGTCTGGCAAGAAGCTTTGTCCCATATTGAAGAACATTGCTAAAGCGATTACGAGAACAGCTAATGTTCCGCCGATGACGGTTTTCTTATGACCTAAAGCCCATTCTAATGATTTTGTATAAACTTTTGAGAGATGGCGTGCCACCCAGCTTTCTTTCTCTTGTTTTGCGAGATATTTGTCTGATGTGAGCATCATCTTGCAGAGCAATGGTGTTATTGTCAAAGCTACTACTAACGACACTAACAAAGCGACGATATAAGCGATGCCGAGTGGTTTCAACATTCTGCCTTCCATTCCTGACAAGAAGAAGATTGGAGTGAAAGCCACGATGGTAATCAATGTAGCGTTGATGATGGAAGTACGGATTTCGCATGAACCGTTATAAACGACATTGAATATTGAGTCGCGTTCTTCTTTTGGCTTAAGGAAGTTTTGTCTCAATCGTTTGTAAACGTTTTCAACGTCGATGATGGCATCGTCAACCAAAGAACCGATAGCGATACACATACCGCCTAATGTCATGGTGTTGATGTTCATTCCCATGAGATGAAGGACGATGAGTGTTCCTAACAATGACAATGGGATTGCTATGATTGAGATGAGTGTTGTTCTGAAACTGCCTAAGAAGAGTAACAAGATGATGATGACGAAGACAGCTCCTTCGATGAGAGCTCTAGCCACGTTGCTGACAGATGCCTCGATGAAGTCGGCTTGACGGAAGATTTTAGTGTCCATTTTGACGTCAGCTGGGAGTGACTTCTGAATCTCTCTGAGGTTTCTCTCGATATTTTTTGTTACTTCTAAAGTGTTGATGTTAGGTTGTTTTGATATTGAAAGGATGATAGCATCTTCTGCGTTGAGTGATGCGAATCCCATCTTCACTGCGCTGCCGAGAACTACTTCTGCTACGTCAGAGACGACGACAGGCTTTCCGTTGATAGTCTTGATATATGTCTTTCCGAGTTCTTCGAGGTCTGTTGTACGGCCCATGCCTCTGAGAGCGTATTCGTTGCCGTAGTCGCGGATGACGCCGCCAACTGAGTTGACGCACATGCTTTCGCAGATGGCTGTCATTTCTTCCATAGTGATGTCGTAATGTCCCATCTTGACAGGGTCGACGAGTACCTGATATTGTTTGAGGTCACCGCCGATGATTGTCACTTGTGACACGCCGCCTGTTGACAAGATAGCTGGTTTAACTACCCATTCTGCCATAGTTCTGAGGTCCATCATGGAAGTGCTGTCGGCTTGGAGACCTACGAAGAGAATCTCACCCATAACGCTTGACTGTGGAGCGAGGATTGGAGTAACGCCTGAAGGAAGTGCTTCTTCGAGAGTAACCATTTTTTCGCTGACGATTTGACGTGCGCGGTAAACGTCCATGCCCCAGTCGAATTCAATCCATACGAAAGAATAACCCATCATTGAAGCTGAACGCACGCGACGTACGTTAGTAGCGCCGTTCATAGCTGTCTCGATAGGGAAAGTGACGAGACGTTCTACTTCTTCAGCTGCCATACGATGAGCGTCGGTCATGACGACGACGGTAGGTGCTGTAAGGTCTGGGAAGACGTCGATATCCATCTGGCGCATTGAGCTGTAGCCGCCGATGATTAACAAAATTGCTCCTACGAGTACGAACAATTTGTTCTCTAATGAAAACTTGATGATTTTATTTAACATAGACACCTCCTTAGATTAATGAACGTGACCTGCGTGTGGGTCTAATGCTGCTGAGCCTTGTGCCAATTTCACGTTGACAGCGCCTTTGCTTACTACTCTCTCACCTGCTGTTACGCCTTTGAGGATTTGAGTTTTGCTTCCGTCTGTTACGCCTTTGGTGATGATACGTTTCTCGAATGAGTCGACGCATGTCTGTACGAAGACGCAGTAGATGCCCATTTCTTCAACGATAGCGCTGTTAGGTAACATAACGCCCATCTTGTTACTTTCTGCTGTGATGAAGATTTCAACGAAAGAACCTGGGATGAGGTTGCCGTTGTTCTTGATTTCAAATGTGACAGGAATCAAAGGATTGTTGATGTCTGTTGTCTTGCCGTATGATAAGAGACGACCGCCTAATTCGTTTATTGTATATACGATGCCGTCGTTAGTTCTTACGTTAGCTGTCTTGATGTCTTTTAAAACAGGATAGTATTTTGATTGTACATCAGCGCGGAGGTAAAGCTTGTCGTTTTGTGCTAATGTCATGATAGCCTGACCAGCTTCTACGTATGAATTGTTAGGGACTAATATCTCGCTGATAGCACCTGTGATAGTAGCTCTGTGGAGAGTCTTGCCTTCAGGATAGTTCTGAAGCATGTTGTCGTAATATTTCTGAGCTTTGAGATATTCTGTCTTAGCGTCGAGCAATTCGCTTTCAGAGATAATCTTGTCTTCTGCGAGAGCTTGCTTACGTTCGTATTCTGTCTTAGCTTTTTCGTATTCAGCTTCTATCTCTTGACGACGTACTGCGAGGCTTCCGTCAGCCATTTCGTCATTGTCGATGCTGAATAAGATTTGACCAGCTTTGACATCCAAACCTTGTACGAGGTCTTTGTTTTCAAAAGAAACGATGCCGCTTGTTGTAGCAGTTAAAATCTTCTCGCCTTCTTGCGAAGGAACGATTTGAGCTGATGTTCTGATGACTTGGTAGAGAGGCTCTGTTACAACTTCAACTACTTCAAAATCGATTTTCTTTTGTTGGTCGACTGGGAAAGTGATAGCATCGTCGCCATGATTGTGACTATTGGCTGTTGACTGTTGACTGTTGACTGAATGGTCGTGACCTTCATGATTGTGGTCGTGAGTTGTGTGATCGTGATTATGATCATGGTCATGGTCATGGTCGTGATCGTGGTTATGATCGTGAGTGCAACTTTCTGAATGTTGATGATTGTGATTATGAGCTGCTTGTTGTGCTTTGTCGTTACCGCATGAAATCAATCCTACGATAATAGCTATAACTAATAATATTCTTTTCATTTTTTATTGTGTTTAATTTATTTTTTAATTTCTAACTCCTAACTCCTAATTCCTAACTCCTAACTGACAGGAGGAGCTCGTAATCCGAATATGGAATTGACATGCGGGTTTTGAAATATCAAAGCAACGATTTCTCGTCGGAAGTCGCTGCCTTTATTTTTAAGAATATCGTTTAGTGAAAGATTGACGAATGAGATGAGGAAATAATCGAACGACAATGCTTTTATCACATCGAGGCGATATTTTATCTCGTGATTATCTTTTGGAGCGTATAAGTCATCTATTGTGCAGTCGGAATCCTCGCAATCGTTGTCGTGATTATGATGGGAAGTGCAAGATTCGTTATCATCACAAACATTATGACTTAATTGTTGAAGACATAATGTTGTGGTATTGTTATGATGATGATGTGGCACTATGGTATGGAGCATAAGCACCATACATGCCAAAAAGAGTGATATGTTTTTTATCTTCTTCAACATCATCATCAATAATTATCTATCAATTATTTTGCAGAGCCGTAGCCAGACACTGGGAGGAGTGATATTGCCCAGCAGTTGCCGTAAGGAGCTCCTGAGAGTTTGACTTTGCTGCCGTCGAAGCTGACGGAATATTCGCGTAGCATTTGTACTGTTGGGTCGCCGTTACCGCTTTGGTGCATATCGTCGGAGTCGGTAATCCAAAGTTTTGTAATCATGCCTGTAGCGTTATCTATTTCGTAACCCCATAATGTTGTAGCGTGCAACAAGCCGCCGTTAGAATTTAATGAGATGACAAATGACACTACGCCTCTGTCGATGAATTCCACGACCAAGTCAGAGAATTTCTTAAGACGAGCTTCGCCTTGAAGTCCTGAGCCATTGCCCCAGATACTGTAGTTGTTGAATTCTCCTGCGATGAGGTTTTTGAAGCTTAGGTAGCTGTATTCGTGATATGTTTCTTGTAAGATTTGATTCCAATCATTTGCGAAATAACCGCCTGAATTATTGTCGTTAGGTTGTGCGAGGCTACCTTCAGAAGCGTATTGTTGGATGTTACGTCCTTCGAAATACCATATCACGCCGTGGTCAGTGCTGCCGCCTTTGCCGTTCCACCATAAGTCGCGGTAGAGTTCCATGAGAGCGAGGTTGTATTTATAACCTTCTGGATATGTCTTTGTTCCAGGACCAGTGACAGCAGTTGATGGCAGAGTGTTACCTGCTTCAACGTAGCGGTCTTGCCACCATTGGATGATGTTAGATGCAGAAGCAGCCCAGCACATATTGATGTCACCGCCTCCGTTTTTCAATTTGTTAACGTCGTACCAACCTGATGTGAGTGATACACCTTCAGCGAAGACAACAGACTTGCCCATGTCTTGTGCGGCTTCAACATTGATAGTTATCTCGTTTGATTTAGCATCGTTCTTTTGTGCGTAGGCTGTGTAAGTGCCTGCGCTATAAGTAGTGAATACGTTAGAAGCAAGTTTCTGGTTGTTGACGAAGATGCTAGCTTGACTTGTGACGTCGATGTTTTCTTGCGTTACGGTAAATGTGACAGCGTCGCTGCCGTTAGCTATGATATTTGTTGTTGAGGCTGTAAGAACTATTGGTTTTTCAGGTTCTGCAACAGCTTCTGCAGTGATGCTTATTTCGTTAGATTTCAGTTCGCCTTTTTTAGCGTAAGCTTTATATGTTCCTGCAGTTGTAGTGGTGAAAGTGTTGCCGTTTATTTTGTTGTCGTTGACATAAATTTCGGTTTCGCTTGTCACGTCATTGTCTTCCTGTTTAACAGTGAATGTCACAGCATCGGTTCCGTCAGCGCTGATGTTTGTCTTTGAAGCTGTGAGTACTATAGGTTTTTCTTCTGGTTCTTCTGGCTTTTCTTCTTCTACAGTGATGGTTATCTCATTAGATTTCAGTTCGTCTTTCATAGCGTATGCGATGTAAGTGCCAGCAGTTGTGGATGTAAAGACATTAAGCTTTAATTTGTTGTCTCCCACATAAATTTTTGTAGAGTTGGTTATTTCCACGCTGTCTTGTGTCACTGTGAAGATGACTTTATCCTTGCCATTGTCAAGGATTGTAGTCTTTGATGCTGAGAGTACTATAGGAGATACTATTGGTTCTTCAGGATTTTCTGGTTCTCCAGGGTTTTCAGGGTTTTCAGGTTCTGTTGGTTCTTCTACTTCTACGGCAGTAATGCTGACATCATTAGAAACAGCATCTTCGTAAGTTGCATAGAAAGAATAAGAGTTTGGTTCTGTTGTTGAGAAGGTTGTGGAACCTACTTCTAGTTTGCTGTCTGCGAAGAAAATCTGACTGTTGTTAGTGACATCTTCTTCGTTATTATGTTTGTCGGTGCTTATGACCTTAAATGTTGCAATGTCTTTTCCGTCAGCTGATATTTCAGATTTATCTACGCTAAGAGTGATGATAGGAGTTTTGTCACATGAAGTTATAATGAAAAATAATGACAAGATAAACAGTAACTTTTTCATATCAAATACATTTGGTTAGTGCATAATATTTCAGTTTGCAAATGTAGTGATAATTATTGAAGTCTACAAGACTAAGAGACTACAAGACAACAAGTTTTTTTGAGGGAATTAAGGGTATGAGGAATTTAAGGGTATGAGGAACTAAGGGTATGAAGAATTAAGGGTATGAGGTATTCCCTCAATTCCTCAAATCCTCAAATCCTCAATTCCTCAGATCCTCAGATCCTCAAATCCTCAAATCCTCAAATCCTCAGTTCCTCAGTTCCTCAGATCCTCAGATCCTCAAATCCTCAAATCCTCAGATCCTCAAATCCTTTTAACAAGTTTTCCTGTCTTTACATTTTCACCGCATCTGATGGTGTAGAAGTAGATGCCTGAAGGTAGTTCTTCGAGACTTAATGTAGTTTTCCCGTTGTTGCCATCAAGGTGTACAGTTTTCACATTTACTCCTAATGCGTTTATCATGACTAAAGTTGCGCTTGTCATGCCTTCAGGGAGAGTATAGCTTACTTCAACATTGGTTGTTGCAGGATTAGGATAAATCATGATGTCATTTTCATTATTTTCCACGACATTGTCCGGATAATAATTTGTAAAGCAGTCATCGTCTTCATCATAGTCAAAACTTGATTGCTTATATAGACATTCCTCGTTTTCATTGTAACACAACAATCTTTTTGGCATATATTCCAAACCGCTGAAATGAGCATGGACAAAAGGTCCGTCGCTGCTGCCTATCCCTTCAATCCAGCTTTGTTGCAAAGATTCATGAATCCCATTTAACAGAATACGCTTCCTTTGTTCGCCATTGTTCAGGCTGAATATAGAGTCTGTGTCATATAGCGTGACATAACTATGGCTGCCGTCAAATTTATATATTCCTATTGACTCTACGCGTACATATTTGACATATTGTATATAACCGGCTCTGTCAGCTTCGTCAAAGTTGGCAACTTCAATAGTGTCGCCAAGATTTAATGAAAAATCATAAAGCAGTGATTCCGTTTCCTCTATCTCTTCGTTATAATGATTATAGACTTCTAGATTATCTTTGTAAACACCATACATTCTTTTGTTTTCGACATCATTTCTTATTGCGCAGAAATATTCTGCCTTGTCAATGTCAAACTCAAATGCTTCATCAGCAGTTTGTTTATAAACTTTAGAATATTTTTTCTCATTTATGATAGTATCACCATACAAGGCATATTTTTCATTATTCACGCTCCATTGAGCGTTTTCTGTAGGGAATGGAGTGTAAGAGTATTCCTGTGCTTTCAAACCTCCTGCAAACACAAGCAACAGGAGCAAAGCGATTAGTTTGGTAAAGTTTCTTGTTTTCATAAGAGATGCTTTTAATTAGTAAATAATAATATAGGGATAACCGACGCATTACTGCGTCATTCAATGAATGAACTTGTTTTTCCCTAATATTTGTAACATGGTATTCATAGGTCTTTTCTTGGCATAACACTTATAATCTCAGATAACAATTCCATCGTATACGGTGAAGTATCCGTAATAGATATAGCCATTGCTTAAAACGATGTCAATTCTGTAATAGCCTGCTTCCGAAATATAATAACATGAAGTGTTTGGGCTTGACATAATGTGGTCAATTTCAACAATGGCTCCGTTGGAATCCTTAACCATAATCTGTGCAATGCCAACATTCTGCTGTATGCTAATGGTTAGAATGTGGCTTGCAACATCTCCAGAAATAGGTGGATTTCGTTCGGTATAACCATTCTCCATACCGGCATATATAGCAATAAGATCAAACTTTTCTTGAGTTGATACTTGTTTTGCTTCCAGCACAAATGCAGCTTGAAGAAGCAATGCGAAAAGTAATGTAAACGTTTTTTTTGTCATGGTATTTTCATTTTTAAAGTTCATGACAAAATTAGATTAGGGTTTCTCCTTTGTCAAGGAAAAGCTTGTTACTTTTTGTGGGGGAGATTAAGTTGCTAAGTTGTTGAGTTACTGAGTTACTGAGTTATTGAGTTGTTAAGTTGCTAAGTTGCTGAGTTGTTTAGATTTTGTGTAAAAGTTTCTTCATGAAAATATGCAGGTCGTCATTATCGCTTATATTCATGATGTTTTTAATTTTGTTTAATCGTTCCCATATTGTCTTGCGATTTCTTCCAAACAGATACTGGAATTTGTTTTTCTCAATATTCAGAAGTAACAGACAAATATAATAGAAGTCATCTTTTTTCAAATTAGGATACTTGTCTTTTAATCTATTGGTTAAGTTGCCTAGATTTTTGTCGGCAGCTTCTATTAGCAGAGCAAGTTCGCTTTCTGACAATGCCGTGAAGTCAGTAGGTTTTCTGTTTAATATTTTCTGGCATATTGCAGAATTATGATACGCCTCAAAATCTATATTGATTTCTGCTTTCATTTTTATCTCTGACAGTTTTTGTTCTTTTCTTTTAAGTTTAACCTTATAGTCAGATATAGCTCTTTCTTTAGAATCCAAAGTATCAACAAGTTCTTTGTGAGTACGCTTATATCTGTATCTTATAAACATTATAACAATAAAACCAAAAACCCAAAGTACACTTATAATCACATATAATTCTTTTCTATTTTTTGATGCTTCTGTTTCATTCTTACGTTCTTTGTATTTATCATAAACATTTTGAATTTTTGCATTATCTGCATTCCTATTAATGTTATCAATAGAAAATTTAGAAATAATATTGTCATAATATGTTTTACTTTCATAATCATAAAGTGAATCATATATAGCGGACAACCTCCTTGCAGCATTAAGTTTTGTATAAAAAAATTGACTTTCAAAACTATGTTCTAGATAGTAAATTGCAGAATCATATTTATTATCATAATAGTAAAAATCACCTAAAATAGAATAATAAGAATATGCAGGACTAAAACATTCTATTTTATTTAAATTATCCATTATAATATTATATGCACTATCTTTTTCTCCTTTTTCATATAATATTTGTGCAATATTTTTTTCAACATCTAATTTATTTATCGTATTAGGACTTATTTTCAATGACTTATTGAAATAAAACAAGGCACTATCAATATCACCAGTAAGCTGATAAGTACTCCCAATAAATTTTAGGACATTAGCTATACTATTATTATTACCGAGTTGTTGTGCATATTTATATGCATATTTAAATTTCACAATGGCAATATCGCAATAGTGTTCGTTAAGAAACAGTTCTCCAAGGCGAGTATAGATAAGGTATAGAAATCTGGTTTGCTCATTATCCAATGTCTTTATTTCAGACATCATTTCCAATGCCTTCAGATAATGTTCACAAGATTCTACTACATCATTGCGTTCGCCAAGTCCTACTGCATGGTAGTAATGTGCCTTGGCGCAGAGATAGTCAGGAATTAGGAGTGTGGAGTTAGGAGTTGTTTTTTCTGTTTCAATATAGTCTACAATAGCCTTAACATCATCGAAATTAGACTGAGGGAGATAGTTTTTGTATAGAGCTTCAGCGAGGAGAATGGAGTATTCTAAGTTGCTGAGGTTCTGAGTGGCTGAGTTACTAAGTTTTTGAGATTCTGAGTTGCTAAGTTTTTGAGTTGCTGAGTTACTAAGTTTTTGAGTGGCTGAGTCGCTAGGTTTTTGAGATTCTGAGTTTTTGAGGCTCTGAAGTTTTAACAGTGCTGTTTCTGGGTCTGTCTGCATCAATGCTCTAACCTCTTCAAATTCTGGCGAGAGAGGGTGTTCTTTCTTCGTCTCACACGACACGAAGGATAACAACAGCAATATGATGTAGAATATCTTTTTCATAGGGACAAAGATATGAAATTAGGAATTAGGAATGATTTTTTAAACCTCAAAAATTAAAAATCTCAAAACCTCAGAAGTTTTTTGAGATTTTGAGTTGTTAAGGAACTAAGGGTATGAGAAATTAAGGGTATGAGGAATTCCTTCAATTCCTCAAATCCTCAATTCCTCAAATCCTCAGATCCTCAGATCCTCAAATCCTCAGTTCCTAAAAAAAAGTCGCCACGAGATTTCTCGCAGCGACCTTATCTTGTAGACTTGTAGTCTTAAAAAAATCAATCACCTAATGTAGCTACCATAACAGCTTTGATAGTGTGCATACGGTTTTCTGCTTCGTCGAATACGATTGAGTTTTCTGATTCGAAAACTTCTTCTGTAACTTCAACGCCATCGAGACCGAATTGTTTGTAAACGTCACGGCCAACTTGTGTTTCTAAGTTGTGGTATGCTGGTAAGCAGTGCATGAATTTGCATTTTGGATTGCCAGTCATCTTCATCATTTCGCCGTTTACTTGGTAAGGTTTTAACAAGCTGATACGTTCTGCCCATACTTCAGCTGGTTCACCCATTGATACCCATACGTCTGTGTATAAGAAGTCACAACCTTTAACGCCTTCTTCAACGTTGTCAGTAACTGTAACTGTTGCGCCAGTTTCTTTAGCGATTTCTTTACATGTTGCTACGAGTTCTGCATCTGGTTGTAATGATTTAGGAGCAACGATTCTAACGTCCATACCCATCTTAGCGCCACCGACCATCAAAGAGTTACCCATGTTGAAACGAGCGTCGCCAACGTAAGCGAAAGTAACTTTGTTTAATGGTTTGTCTGTGTGTTCTGTCATTGTTAAGAAGTCAGCCAAGATTTGTGTTGGGTGGAATTCGTTTGTCAAACCGTTCCATACTGGTACGCCAGCGTATTTAGCTAATTCTTCAACTGTTGCTTGGTCGAAGCCACGATATTCGATACCGTCGTACATGCGGCCTAAAACGCGTGCTGTGTCAGCCATAGATTCTTTAACACCGATTTGTGAACCTGAAGGTCCTAAGTATGTTGCGTGAGCGCCTTGGTCGTAAGCAGCAACTTCGAAAGCACAACGTGTACGTGTTGAAGTCTTTTCGAAAATCAAAGCGATGTTCTTGCCTTTTAATCTTTGTTGTTCTGTACCTGCATATTTAGCGCGTTTGAGGTCGCGAGCTAAATCTAAAAAGTATTGAATTTCTTTTGGAGTGAAGTCTAATAACTTCAAAAAGCTTCTGTTTCTTAAGTTGAATGCCATAATTGTATTTTTTTATTTGTTTGAAATTTCTAATGGTGCAAAAATATAAAAATAATTGAAATTAATTCAAGTGAGTAAGATTTATTTTGCTGTGAGCTAAGAGCTATGGGCAATGAGCAAATTGTTTCGGTCACTGAGCTTGTCGAAGTGTCGAAACGAACTTATGCCTTCGACAAGCTCAGGCACCATAACTGTCAATTGTCTAAAACCTCGAACAAGTGTTGCATCTGCCTTTCTTCTTCTGAATATTCGTTGGCTGATACGCCCTCGAACACGACATTAATAATATTCCTAATATTATCGTTACTATAATAAAAACTCTATTCTTCTTCATAACTCCTAACTCCTAATTCCAAACTCCTAACTCTTCTTAATCCACACCGCCGGATTCACTGTGGTTCTGTTTTCCTGCCATATCTCGAAATGTAATATGGTCTTGCCGTCGCTGACGTTGGTGTGAATGCGTCCTATGTCTTGTCCTGTCGTTACCTTATCCCCTACCTTGACGAATACTTTCTCGAGGTTGGAATATAAGGTGAAATACAATCCATGACGTATTAGTATTGCGTTGTTGTTGCCTTGGCTGGTGACGAAACATACTTCTCCATCGAAGACGCTGCGTGCCTTGGCTCCTTTGGTGGTGCTGATGTCGACGCCATTGTTGTTGACTGTAACCTTAGGCTGTGTAGGATGCGGACTCAGTCCGTAACGTCCGGTGATGATGCCTTGCTCTACAGGATAAGGCAGCTTGCCTTTGTTCTGCGCGAAGTTGTTGGAGAGCTTATAGTCGACAGACTGTGTGTTGTTTTTCTTAGCCTGAGCCTCTCTCTCCTTAGCTTTCTTTATTTCTTCGGCTATGATTTTCTCAATCTGTTTCTTGAGTTTCTTGGTCTCGTTTTCCTTGTTCTTGATGTCTTTCTGAATCTGCGTCTCTTTCTTCTTCAAAGATGCAATGTCTTTGTTGAGTTTGTCGCGGTCTTTCAGCAGCGACGCTCTCTCTTCTTTCTCCTTAGCCAGCACTTTCTCTATGTCTCTTTTGTTGGCCTCGTTCTTGTCAAGCTGCCTGCTAATCTTTTCCTGAGTGTTTTTTATCTCTTCAATCTTCACCTTGACCTGTTCGTTGAGTTCCTGGATATAACGCATTCTTCGCACCGCCTGGTTGAAGTCTTCAGACGAGAATACAAACATGAGATTGTTGGTCTTGCCTTTGTTACGGTAGGCTATGACTAATAAGTTGGCGTATTCTTTTTGAAAGAGTTGGAGGTCTTTCTTTGCGGCAGCTATGCCGTTTTTATTTTTCTGTATGTCTTTGTTCAGGGCGTTGACTTGGTTCTGGTATGTCCTGATGAGGTCTTCTCTCTGCTTAATCTGAGTTTGAAGTAAACTCACTTGGTTGATGGTGGCTTCTTTGTTTTTAGAAGTCTCTTTCAATAATTTCTCAGCTAATTTTATGTCTTTCTGTATTGATTTTATCTTTTTCTCCAACGACTCTACCGTCTGACAATTAGCCGAAACTGTCAATATTAATAGTAATAACAGAATCCAGAATTTTTGAGTTTCTGAGTTTCTGAGTTTCTGAGTTTCTGAGATTTTGAGTTTCTGAGACTCTGAGATTCTGAATTTCATATTTTACTATATTTTTTTGAGATGTTAAAAGGGAATTCTAACTTCTCCCCTACTTTAATATCTGAGTAATCTATTTCTATGTTTAAGTCAAAGATGTCGCTGGCATCTAAGATGATTTTAGTCGGTAAAAGCTTTCCGTTAATTTCCTGAAAATTATCGTAATTTATTATTACTGTTTGGTCACTGAGCTTGTCGAAGTGCCTAATGCTGCCTTCGACAGGCTCAGGCACCGCTGATATTTGTAGTCTTTTCACTTTAAAAGTCTTTGGTGTCACCCAGAAAGTGTCTCTGTCGGATGTGAGTTTGTAGCTGTTATTTTCAATTGTGGCTTTGTATTTCTCGTTGAAATGGATGTTATTTCCTATTAACAAATCTTGCAAGAAATCCAATGATGTCTCTATAGGCAATCTGTCTTTTAATCCGTTTATGCTTTCTGAAAGATATGTCTTTTCAGTTCTGTTGATGAATTTCACAGAGTCTTCTGTTATCATCACTCTTGCCACTTCGATGCCGAGTTTCATTGACAATGAAATCCAAATCACGCTGTCGTTCTGCATCCTTATCTGACCTTTCAGTCCGATGCTGTTGTCGCCTTTGACATTAACATTAAACTTAGTCTCAATATTCTCAAACTCAAACTGGTTTCTCTCCACTTCTCTTATGATATGATTAGCAGATAAATTTCTGACACTTGACACGTTTTTGTTTGTAGAACAAGAGCCAAGCACCAAAAGCCAAGTACCAAAAGCCAAAAGCCAAAGTCTATTAATAAATCTTCTCATCCTTTATCTTTTGGTCAATGAATTCTGATGTGCCTCCTAGTTTCTTAGCTTTCTTCCAGTTTTGTACTGCCTTGTCAGTATCGCCGTATTTGTATAGTATGTCGCCATAATGTTCATAGTTGATGCCGCTGGCGTTTTTGTCGTAGGAGAACACTTTTTCCATATATTTCTTTGCTTCCTTGTAGCGACCGAGTTTATACAACACCCATGCGTAAGTGTCGAGGTAAGTCACATTTTTAGGTTCTTTCTCTATCGTTATCTCTGACATCTTCAGAGCCTCATCCAAACGTACGTTATCTTCAGAAAGGAAATAGGCGTAGTTATTAAGTATGTATATATTTTCAGGGTCGTTTTTAAGCACTCTGTCGTATTGTTTATACATTTTTTCTTTGTCGCCTAGCTCGTAGTATATGTCGCCGAGATAAGTGTCGAAGCTAGCGGTAAGTTTTTTGTCTGCCGACATGAATCTTCCTTTTTCAAATACTTTGATGGCTTCTTGATATTTTTCCATATCGATGAGAGCCACACCGTTGAAGAGGTAGAAAATAGGCTGTTCTGGATAAAATCGCAACGCACTTGAAGAGTGTTCATATAAACCTCCAACGTCATCAAGAGCCATATCAGTGAAGATGAGCTGATACCATGAGGTGAAACTTGTGCTGTCGCGGGCTATAGCATCTAGATAATATTTCTTTGCTTCTACATAGTCTTCGTTATTATAATGAACAGTGCCAATGACATAATAACCCAGCTCTTTGTCTGGATGTGTCTCTATGAAAGCATTTCCTGCAATCTCAGCTTCCCTGACGGTATTGTCATCGTTTTTCTGATTGAACCAATATTCATAAATCTGAGTCTTGGTGTTGTAATCGAGTTTCTTGTTTTTTATAACTAGAACAAACTCTTCAAAAGCCTTGTCAAGTTCGCCTTGTTTTTGGTAATATTCCAGCAAGGAAGTGTTGATATAAGGGTCTTCAGGATTTATTTCTTTAATCTTAAGATAGAGGTTCAAAGCGTCTTGCTCTCTTTTCTCTTGCATATAAATCTCAGCTAAGACCGACATATATCTCGTCTCGTAAGGATAAGCTTTGGAGAGTTTCTCTGTCTCTTCAATGACTTTGTCTTTGTCGCCAAGAAGGTTGTAAGTCTCTATCTTCATCATGGAGATGTATTCGCTCACGCCAATATTGTCTTCATAGATGTTGAGTTTGTCTATCATCTGTTCATATCTCTCAAGGCGAAGCAGTGCGTCGATATAGACTTCCAGATATTCCAGGTTGTTAGGCTCATCTTTGAGCAGATTGTCATAGATATTGACGAACGACTCGTAATCGTTGTTGAGTCTGTGGAACTCAGCGAGGCGTATCTTATACCATTTGTTGGTGCTGTCGAGTTCGACGGCTCTTTGTATCATTTCAAAGCCTTTCTCTGGCAGACCTTTTATGCTGTAAAGTGCAGAGAGTTCATACATGCTCGCATGGTCTTCAGGGAAAGCTTTCAGAGCCTCCTCGAAGTATCCTGTCGCCATGTCGAGGTTTTCATTGTATTTCTCCTGTATGCCTTTAGAGAAAAACTCCGCATTCTGAGCAAGGCTCGCCTTAGGTTGCAATGTATCCTGACAAAATCCCGTGACGGAAATTGCCGACAATAATGATAATATGAATAAGATTCTACGCATTTTTTGATTTATATGTCAACAGACAACGGACAACAGACAACAGACTTCGTCCACTTTTTTTGTTTCTGAACTTTGAACTTTATGGTTGCTGAGCTTGTCGAAGCACCGAACTTTGCCTTCGACAGGCTCAGGCACCGCTGAACTCTGAACTTTGAACTGAAGCCAAAAGTAACTCAGTAACTCAGTGACTTGGTGACTCAGTGTCTTATTTCCTCCCCGTATGTCCAAAGCCGCCTTCGCCTCTTTCTGTCTCGCTTAATGTTTCAACATTAACGACTTCCATTTGTTCACATTTGGCGAAAACTATTTGTGCTACTCTCTCTCCGCTGTTGATGATGAAGTCGGTGTCTGATAAGTTGATGAGAATGATTTTCACCTCGCCTCTGTAGTCAGCGTCGATGGTGCCTGGAGTATTTAACACAGTGATACCGTGTTTTATTGCCAAGCCGCTACGTGGTCTCACCTGTCCTTCATAACCTTCTGGGATTTCCATGAAAAGTCCTGTTGGGACGAGTGTTCTTTGCATTGGTTTCAAAGTGATTGGACCTTCTGGTAAATAAGCTCTTAAATCCATGCCTGCTGAGCTGCTTGTCTCGTATGCAGGTAAGTTATTGTCTGATTTGTTGATGATTTTTACTGTCATAGTATTGTTTTTTATTATTCTATTTTAAGTGGATTTTTTCTTTCTAGAACGAAAACTATCGCGATATATGATATTAACATCAAAGTATTTATTGTAAGTTTTAGGACAATATTAAAGTCTATTATAAAATTACTTACTATAAACAATGCGAAAGCCAAGATGCAATAGATTGTTATTCTTCCTATTTGATATGGTATTGGGAAGACGTGCTGTCCCCAGAAGTATGATACCAGCATCATCACGCTGTAGCATGCCAGGTGCGCGATGGCTGCTCCCATATAACCGATTCGTGGTATCAAGGTGAAGAAACATATCAATGTTATTATCGAGCCGATGATGGCAATTATCGTTCCGTAATATGTCTTGTCGGATAGTTTAAACCATATTGAGAGGTTGAAGACGATGCCGTACAACATATTTGCGATAAGTATTATCGGCACGATGCGGAGACCTTCGCGGTAGTCGCTGCCGTTTCTTCCAACGAAATGTTGAAGGATGTCCATATAGAACATCACGCCTAAGAAGATGAGCAGGCAGAAGATGACGAAGTATGTCATGACTTTAGCGTATAATGTAGGGGCGTTACGGTCTTTGGCATGTCCGAAGAAGAATGGTTCCGAGGCGAAACGGAACATCTGTATGAAGATTGTCATCAGCACGCCGAGCTTGAAGTTTGCAGAATATATTCCGAGCTGCTGCATGGCGTACTCCTCCCCTGTTATGTTCATGCTGGCTAATGTGTCGGCATCGGGAATGGTGACGAGGTATTTAATCAAAATCTTGTCGGCAACTTCATTTATCATTCCTACCAGACTTATCAAAAGTATCGGGAATGAATATCTCAACATTGGGATGATGAGTTCTTTGTTGAGGCTTATCTTTAATGTTGAAAGCTGAGGCGCGAGTAAGATTAAGTTTAAAACACTTGCCAAGATGTTGGAGACGAACACCCAGATGAGCAAGGACGTTTGTTGTCCGAAGATGTGTTCTGCTATCATCATAGATTTCTCTGGGATGATGACGAGGAACAGAATATTAAAGAAGATATTTGTCAAGACATTGATAGTCTTTATCAAGCTGAAACGTCCTGCTTTGTTTTCTTTTCTCAGCATCGCAAAAGGAATGGCAGCGGCTGCGTCGACAGCGACGATGATTCCTAGCAGTAACACATAATGAGTGTTGAATTCATAATGAATTAGCTCCGCGAATGATTTATAGAAGAAACAATAAAAGAGCAGGAAAACGGTACTTATCAGAAGTACTAGCGTTTCAGCATTGTTAAAGACCTTTCTGCTGTCTTCTTTTTGCGAGAAACGGAAAAATGTCGTCTCCATCCCGAATGTCAAGATGGCGAGCAACAATGCAATCCAGGCATATAACTCAGAGATTTGTCCGTATTCGCCAGATACGAAAACACGAACATAGAAAGGCGTCAGAAGATAATTGAGCAGCCTCGGCACTATGGTGCCTAATCCGTAGATGACAGTCTGTCCAGCTAATGCCTTGATAGGATTTTTCATATTATCAATACTTTACAATTCTCTTAACAACATTGCCGTTTTCAGTTTTGACTTTAACGAAATAAATTCCGCTATTCAAGTCAGCTACGTCAACTGAGTTGCTGAGTTTCTGAGTTTCTGAGTTTCTGAGATTTTGAATTCTTCCATAGACATCGTAAACTACAATTTCCTTAATCTCTACTTCAGTCTCGATATATACTTTGTCGTTAGCAGGATTTGGATATATTGTCACGTTTGGAACGAATATATATTCAACGCCTTCGTAGAATGTAACTTCTTGTGATGAAGTAGCTCCGTTATGGTCTTCGTAAACAGGTCTTACGTTGTAAGTGTATGTTCCGCTGATTAGGTTCTCGTCATTATAGTATAGCTCTGTTGCTGTACCTAAAAGTTCTGTCTCGCGATAGATTTCATAAGCAGTGACGCCTTCTGTATCTGGAGCTTCCCATTTTAATGTAACAGAATGTTTATTATTCTGTATGTTGAAATTCTTGACAGCCTCGCCTGTCTTTATCTTCATCTCTTGTGTTGAGCAGTCGTTGAACCAAGTGAAGAAGATTCCATCTTGACGACCTTTGCCGCTAAAGATTTCTGTTCCGTTTTCGTAATTTATGGTGTATTTACATTCAGAATCGGTACTTCCTTTTTTCCATTCGAGAGAAACTTCCACGCCAGTGTTCAGAGTTTTTGTAAATGTTCCTGCTTCTCCGTTGGTGAGAGTGTAGGTGTCAGATTCAGAATTGTCGCTATAGCTTGCAATAATCTTAGCTCCCATCCATCCGTCGCCGAAGTCATCGCGTAATGTGTATATGATATCGCAAGAACTTATGTAGTCGAAGCTGATGTTTGTTGCTTCGTTGTATTTGTCTTTTAATTCCAATTCAAAAGGAATGTCGAGATTGCCAGTTGCATTATTTGATAATGTCACTTTGAAGTAAGCAGTTGCTGAAGCATCAGGGGCTATAGATGCGAACTCAGCATTGTTATCGACGATGGTGATGAATTCGCTAGTGCTGCTTAATATTCCGCTAAGATTTACTGCAATCTCACTTCCTGAGTTGTTTAGGACAACGCCTAAGTCTGCTGTCTCGCCTGCTTCAAGGACGCCGTTGCCATTGTCATCATTACTTATCACTATAGATGAGAATCTGATAGCATTATCAGTTACGATAAGAGAAAATCTTGTTGATGAGATTCTTGTCTCTCCATCAAAGAATTCTACATCAAAATAAAGTTTCTCACTATCTGTTACATTCTTTGCGATTACGAAACTAAATTTGTCTTCTATGTTGAATGTTTGTTTTGCTGCAATGCTTCCTATTTCTGCATTTCCATTTTTTATCTCAACTAAATCATTTGTACAAGTCAGTTTTGCAGTGACGTTGTTGTATGATTCTTCTGAAGTATTTTCAAACTTGAGATTTAACTTTATTTCTTCTTCTGTATTGATATGACCATTATTGTTTTCATCGCTGAAGCTCAGTTCTTTGAATAAGATATTGCCCATATCTATTGCGTTTATTGCAGCGAGGGCATCTACTCTACCAGAACCAGAGTTGTTATTCTTTTTCTCTTCTATTTTCACTGCTGTTGTCTCGAGCAACATGCTAATCTCTGCTGGAGTCAGCTTAGGATTTTTTTCTAACATAAGGCAGATGATTCCTGCAACGCAAGGAGCTGCCATCGAAGTGCCTGTCATTGTAGTGTAGCCTTCGCTGGTATAATTTAATGAAATAACGTTGACGCCAGGAGCACATACGTCAGGACGAATCAATCCGATTCCAGGTTCGTAAGGATAGTCGGCATATGGAGTCTCTTGCCATGTGACGGGACCGCGTGATGACACTGAAGCAACATTGTCTTTTTTGTCGGCAGCACCTACAGAAACAACGCATGATGTTCCGCCTGCATTGCTTTGTTGGTCAGGGTGAATCCATGGTGCTGGGCAGCTGCCAGGGACTCTGACGTTGTTTGGAACTGGATTGTTATTAAGTGACTCTCCTTCGTTGCCAGCGGCTACTGATGCGATTACGCCAGCCTCTAATGTGTTGACGCATGTCTGTCGTATCATAGTTCTATCTGCTATTGAGGAGTTGGCGATTCCCAATGACATGCTTAATACTTGTGCTCCGTGTTCCACTGCGAATTCCATTCCGCTGACAATTGCATTGGCGTTGGTGTTGCCATTGTCGTTTAAGGCTTTGATACACATTAATGTCACATCAGGTGCTACGCCGGTACGTTTCTCTTTGGTGCCGTCACCGCAGATTGTTCCTGCACAGTGTGTGCCGTGGCCTCTGTTATCCATGGTAATCTTGCCTCCATCGTATGAGTTGTAGCCGTGGTTTGGATATTGCGTTCCACCATCCCAGAGATGGTCTGCCAAATCAGGATGCTCATAGTTGACTCCAGTATCTAAGATAGCTACTAAAATATCTTTGCCTGTGTAGCCTAAATCCCATACCTTCGGAGCATTGACTTGAACGACATTTTCTGTTATTTCTTTGTCGGCTCTTACTGCTTCGCCGCTGACTTCTCCAAGAAGTGCGTTTCGGTCACCATTATAGCCTATAAGTAAAATGTCATCGCGTTTTGCAAGTTCTTCAATAACGTCTTTTGTGGCTGTACATGTGATAGCGTTAGTAAGCCAGTGACTTACTACGTTTGTGACCTCGTTCTTGCTTTCTGATGATTTTATCATAGAAAGAACTTCATGCTGTGTCTCTGCAGAGAAATTTTTAAGCTCTTTGATAACGGCTTGGCGTTTGGTTTCTTTATCTAAATATTGATTAGAACGTTCTTTTAAATTAGCGCGGTCTAATTGTGCTTTGAAGATGATGTTGATGCTTATTTTCTCATCATTCTTCTGATTTAATATGGTCTGTAATTCTGGGTCAATTACGTTTTGTGCATGTGTGCTTACGCCTGTGATAAGTGCTATGATTAAACACAAAAATAACTTTCTCATACTCTGTCTATTTTTATTTCTGCAAATATAATAATTTACTCTTTATTTATTTCTTAATGTTGATGCTGAAAATACTTCCTTTGCCGACTTCGCTATCGAAGCTGATGCTGCCTCCTAAAGTCTCTAAAATGTCATAAACTATCGATAGTCCGACACCCATCCCGCTTGATTTTGTGGTGAAGTTTGGCATGAAAATCTTTTTCTTTTCTTCTTCCCTTATTCCGCAGCCGTTGTCGCTGATTTCAATATTATAAAATTCATCGATATCCTTAATTTTTATTAAGATATTTCCGTCTTCTTTTTTACCGATAGCTTGAATCGCATTCTTGATGATATTGCCAAAGACGATACTTAAATTATTCTTGTCGGAATTGATGATGTAATCGCTTTCGTTTTCTTCGATAAATTTAAATTTGATATTCTGCTGATTGTCGTATAAATTTATTGTGTTGATGATTAACTCTTTGATATTTAGTGTTTCTATGTTTTTCTGCGGCAATTTTGCATAATTAGAAAATGCCGTTGCTATATTAGAAAGTATGTCTATCTGTTCCAGCAAGGTCTTTGTTGTCTCTCTTAACTTTCTATCGATGTCAGGATTTTTCTCGTCCCATGCCATCTGAAGGAATTGAATGTTGAGTTTCATCGGTGTCAGTGGGTTCTTGATTTCGTGTGCCACCTGACGTGCCATCTCTCTCCAGGCTGTCTCTCTCTCGGAACGCATCAGCTTGTTCGCGCTTATTTCCAGTTCTTTAATAAGCTTATTGTAAATCTTGATTAAATCGCCAATCTCGTCTTTGCTGTTCCATTCAATCTCTTCGTTTTTGCCAGTCAGACTGATTTTCTGCATCTTGTCCTGAATGATTTCCAATGGCTTGATGGTGTTTCTTGTCACAATAATCACCACAAGTGCAGAAGCTCCCATCAAGACCAAAATGATATTTAAATAGGTGATAACGAAATTCGACATGTTAATTTTGCTCTTGATGTTATTGTCGAAATATGGAATGTTGATGATGGCTTGGGTGTTGCCTTCTTTATCTCGTAAAGCGAAATAAGAAGAGTTGTATTTTATTCCGTCGATTTTTTCTTCGGTAGAGTAATATGACCTATTTTTTAGTTTAATATGTTCGTAAGCGTTTCTATTGATAATCTTAGACTTAAATCCTTCGAATAGCTTAGGCTGCGTTGTATTTATCAAATTGCCGTTTAAATCGTAAATGTTGATATCGATAAAGTTGTTTTCTTTATAATTTTTAAGATAATCGAATTCTGTGATTAGCTCTTTGTCTAAGTCATTCTCTAGGTTTTTGACCAGACTCTTATTCTTTTCATATTGAAACTCAAACGATTTTTCGTTCAATGAGTTGCGCATAAATATGAACGATGTGATACCTGCGACAATGAATGACAGTCCTAAAGTCAGGATAATAGTCAGTTGCATCTTTGCGTGCAGAGTCTGCTGATAATTGATGGTTTCTTGTTTTTTATATAGTTTTATGTTAAGAAAATACATCAAAATCAGGATGATAAATATATACGAGAAAGGTGCAACAATATCAATGAATCGTGGTTTTTCAATAGTGACGATTACTGTTTTATTATCATCTATCTTTTTTATTAAATGTTTGAAAATCCTTGTCTTGACGTATTCTTCATCCTTATATCTAAAGTTATTCAGCTCATTAGGATAGTTGTAGTTACCGTATTTGTATTGCAGTATATTTCCTTCATAGCAGCTGAAAGAATAATTCACTAGTTTTGGAAGTATCACGTTTTCCGACGATGATATTATTTCTGGGATGCCGATATAGTTTAAGATGTATTCTTTGTAAAACTCTATGTAACAGACGTTTTGATGTTTAGAATTGATAGGAGAGAGGTCGAGTTTTAAGATGTAGTAACTGTCGGTTGTTGGGTCATCGACCAAAGTCAGTTCTTCGCTGATTTTCTTGCAGTGGTTTGATTCTAAAATTTCATTGAACAGAGCGTGACAGTTCAATTCATAATTGAGGTTTTCAAGAATGAGAATCGTAGAAGTGTCGCAAATTGTGACGGCCTTATAATAATCCTTAATCGCGTCGATGTTAAAATACTTTTTGTCGATATAATTTAATATGCTGTCGTCAGATGGAAAATCGTTTCTCTTTTGCCATGTGATGATATTGTTGTCATTTTTTAACTTTTCTGTAGTTTTTAAAATCGCTTCTTCGAATTTCTTGTCGGACTCATCGCCGATGATAGTTGCAAACCACGACATTTCATTATATTCTTTATTTTCTTTTATTAAATATAGAATATATGTCAACTGTGTGGTCATCAGTGTGATAACAATGATATTCCTGACAATGTCTTTGATTTTAAGCCTAGATTTCTTTTCCCAAATCAAGCTTATGTAAAATAATATTCCTACAATATTAGTGATAATCGAGAACTTTAATCCGATGAATTTATTTGTTATGATTTCGAAAATTGCGCCTATTGCCAGAAAGCTTACAATAGACCAAAAATATGATTGTTGCTCGCTGATGAATATTCTCATTAAGGCTTGTAGGATGATGATGACGGAGCAGGTGAGGGCTGCTATTAATATAAGGAGTATGTAGCTGTTGACAGTTGTGTTGTAGATTTCGAGGAAAGAGAAAGGAATGTTGATATTCGAAATTAATTCGTAGATGAGATAAGTGTATGTCAATAAGACAAAAATGAATATGGTGCTGCTTATTATTATTCGGCTGCAATTTTTCAGTGATACTTCTTTTGTAATGTCGTGAGAAATCACCATTATGTTAGCGAAGAAGAATATTGTAAACTCTGCTAGACTTCCAAGGCTGAAGGAGAATTTACATCCTTGGTTTATGCACGATGTCCCGAATAAGTCGGAAGTTGAGATGAACAAATTGTTTTGTAGTAGTATTATGATTAGGTAAATTACGCAGCTGCTGACAAGAAATGACAAGTATTTTTTTCTGCAATTCTGTGTTTGTTTAAATGCAAAGATTAGGCATTTTATGAAAATGGCAATAATTAGCAGACCTAGCAGATATGAATCTAGCTCGTTCATTTTTGCCTGATAACTTATGTTAAAATTGATTTGCTTGTTATTTAGATTAAAATCTATTTCGTAGTTGCCGTTGATTTTTTCAGGCTGGTAGATGTTTTTATTTGTGATTTTTGAACTTTTGTAATAGAGTGGGGTAGAGGTGTAAAGTTTGATGGAATCGTTTTGTGAGACTGTTATGAAGAATTGATTGTTTCCTTGAGTTAGGATGTTTTTTTTGGAATTTATTTGTAATAATGTCTGTGGGTCGTTAAAGTCAGAATTCCAATAGATGAGGCTATCGTTTTTGAAAAGATAAATCGCCTCCGTAGAGACGCAATATTTTGCGTCTCTGTCATTGGAATTAATTGTTGATTTTATTGGATAAAATTTTTCAGGATTTGAAATTATGTCCTGAAAATTATTTTTGAAGTCGATGGCGATGCTATCGTGTCTGTCTTGTATTTTTACAAGAGAAGTAGAAATTTTATTTATGACTTTCTCTTCGCTGTTTTTTGATTTTATAATGATGTTGCATAAAATTAACGATGCAAACAGCAAAAACAAGTATAAAGACTCACGAAAAACACCTTTTTTATCCATAAAAGTACGATTTTATATCTTAATAATTATAAATCAGACAATTAGCGTTTGTGATAATGTCTTGAAAATTTCTTTCGATTTAAGCGATGATTTTTAATTTTTTGACTTCTAGGTCATTGTAGATTAAAAATCGTTTAAAACGTCTAAAAACGCTTTTATTTTGAATTCTTCATTTTTTACCATAAGACGATGCCTTATGCTATATTTGTCATGCCCTTTCAGGGAGGTTTTAAGAATTTTTACCGACTTTAAACACATAAACAAGACTAGAATATTCTCCTGATTTCTTCGCTTTTCTATTTGATTTCCAACCTGTTAAAATACCTTTAATAAAAGAGTTCTTATTGTTGAGGTATTGTTCGCTGAGCATGGAAATGTAGTAGCTGTCCCATTTAAGTGGTTTAATATCAACTAGTTGAAGATTTGTTTCTTTGAAGATATTCTTTATTGAAGTCTGTGAAAAGTGACTTAGATGTCTTGGAACGTCGTAAGCAGCCCATTTGTCCTTATAATATTCTGCATCGTATGATTTGTAGTTAGGAAGTGCCAAGACAAGTTTGCTGTCTTTTTTGAGAATTCTTTGAAGATGGTGGATTTCTGTTTTAAGATCGGCTACATGTTCCAGTACGTGCCACATTGTTACAACATCGAAAGAATTATCTGGAATATTTTGAAGTTCCTCTGGAGGCAAGATTTTGCAATCTAATTTCTTTTCTGCTATTTTTCTAGCATCTTCATTAGGTTCAATACCTGTAATATTACATCCTTTCTCTTTTGCATAAAGTAAGAAATCTCCAACGCCACATCCTATATCTAACAGATTTTGGCTATTGGCAGCTGGCTGTTGACCGTTGGTGGCAATCTTAAATTTATTCTTAATATTTATTTTCTTTACCTTATTATAAACCTTTGCAAAGAGTCCTTTTTTTTCTTCGTTATGGCTTAAATAATCCTCAGACTTGTAGTAGCTGCCAATTTTATCTGGAGTAGGGCATGGGCTTGTAAATAGAAGTTTACACTCATTACATTCTAGTATCTCGAATTGTTCTTGAGTGAGAAAATAATCTTTCAGTTCCAAGAACTGATGGTTATTCTCTGAATTGCACCATGGACATTTTTTACTCATAATATTTTATTTCAATAATTTATAATTCAATTTCACGTGAAACTATCTTCCTAAGAAAATAGCAATGACAGAAATGTCGGCAGGGGAAATGCCGCTAATTCTGCTGGCTTGTCCTAAAGTCTGTGGTTTATGCTTGGTCAATTTTTCTCTTGCTTCCATGGTGAGTGAGTTTAAAGCATAATAGTCGAAGTCAGGACTGAGTTTTACGTTTTCGAGTCTGTTTAATTTATCTGCTACTTCACGTTCTTTGTCGATATAGCCTTCATATTTTACTATGATTTCAGCTTCTTCCACGATATTTCTTACAGATTCCTGACTTAAATCATAGTTTTCTTTAAGATAATCTATAACGTTAACCATGTCTGTGAGATTGATTTGAGGACGTGTAAGAATCTGAGCAAGGCGCATTTTGTTTGCGATTCCTGGTGTTCCTTTTGATTCTAATAAGCCATTGATTCTCTCAGGACTGATGTTTGTTGTCTTTAAGAAATCGACAAGTTCGTGTACTTTTTCGTATTTGTTTTTATAATGATTCAATCGTTCTTCTGTGGCAAGTCCGATTTCGTAGCCTTTTTCTGTGAGACGAGCGTCGGCATTATCTTGACGTAATAAAATACGATATTCTGCACGGCTGGTAAACATTCTGTAAGGTTCATCCACGCTCTTTGTGATTAAATCATCGATTAAAACGCCAATATAAGCTTCGTCGCGGCGTAAAACTACAGGTTCTAAATCGTGGATTAAACGATGTGCGTTGATACCTGCCATCAATCCTTGTGCAGCGGCTTCTTCGTAACCTGTGGTTCCATTGATTTGTCCAGCGAAGAATAAACCATGGATTTGGTGTGTTTCTAAGCTGTGATAAAGCTGGTTTGGAGGGAAGAAATCGTATTCTATAGCATATCCTGGACGGAATATCTTGGCGTTTTCAAAGCCCTCGATATGACGTAAAGCTTCGTATTGTATGTCTTCAGGTAGGGAAGAGCTGAAGCCGTTGAGGTAGTATTCTACCGTAGTTCTGCCTTCTGGCTCCACGAATAATTGATGGAAGTCTTTGTCGGCAAAACGTTCGATTTTATCTTCTATGCTTGGACAATAACGTGGTCCTATACCTTTTATTCTTCCAGTGAAAAGCGGTGATTTTTCGAAGCCTGTTCTTAATATATCGTGTACTTCTTTGGAGGTATAAGCGATATGACAGCTGCGTTGTTCTTTTGGTTTTTCTACTTCTAGATAAGAAAAACCTGTTACGTCTTCGTCGCCTTTTTGTTCGGAAAGCTTGCTGAAATCGATGCTTCTTCCGTCGATACGCATTGGTGTTCCAGTCTTCATTCTGTCGGCTTCAAATCCTAAGGAGACGAGCTGTTCTGTTATTCCTGTGCTTGCGCTTTCTGAGATTCTGCCGCCAGTGAATGATTTTTCGCCTATAAATATTCGTCCATTAAGGAATGTTCCGTTTGTTAATATGACGGTTTTTGAGTAGATGTCTCCACCCATTGAGCAGTGCACACCTCGTATTATGTCGCCTTCGACGATGAGTGAATCGACGTGGTCTTGCCAGAATTCCAAGTTTCTTGTTCTTTCTAAAACGTTTCTCCATTCTGCGGCAAATTCGAATTTGTCGCTCTGTACTCTCGGGCTCCAGACAGCAGGGCCTTTTGACTTGTTGAGCATTCTGAATTGAATCATCGTCTTGTCGGCGATAATTCCCATTTGTCCGCCTAAAGCGTCAATCTCGCGGACTATTTGTCCTTTGGCTATTCCTCCAACCGCAGGGTTGCACGACATGGCTGCCATGGCGTTCATGTTCATCGTAATGAGAAGCGTCTTGTTTCCCATATTAGCAGCTGCAGCTGCAGCTTCACAACCGGCGTGTCCGCCACCTACAACAATAACATCATACTTGTCGAAAATCATATCTTTTGTTTGTTTATTTCACGTGAAACGTATTATATAACTTCTTAATATTCATTAATTAAATTGAACTAATAACTTTCAGTTTTCAATTTTCAATTTTCAATTCATCTCATCTCAAGACATCTGTCTTCTTGTCTCCTCATTTCCATTTCATCTTCCTCGCAGAGGTCGTCAAAACCGATTAGGTGTAAAACTCCATGCGCCATCACTCGGTGTAATTCGTCCTTGAAACTGCGTTCGAATGTCACGGCATTGTCTCTGATTCTATCTATGCTGATGTGAAATTCTGCTGATAAAATCGTCTCGCATTCGTTCAAAGGGAAGGTGATGATGTCGGTGTAGAAATCATGACCTAATAAATCTACATTCATTTTGTAGAGATATTCGTCGCTGCAAAATGAATAATATAATTCTCCGACTTCTTTGTCGTAACTTCTGACAAAATCTCTGATCCATTCTTTTACTCCTGACATTTCCTCGGTCAGAATCTCAGTGTCGATGAAATTGATGCTTATCATTCTTTCTCCTTTCCTTTGTTTATATTTTTCTTGAAGAAATAATCATTGATTTTTTCTCTGTAGAACGGCTGGTATTCTATGCTGTTCATCTTTAAAAATTCATGTTGCTTCTTCAAATTTTCTTGATATTCTAATTCGTCAATATTGCGTTTTTCAAAAGCTCCTCTGAATTCTTCTGATTTGCGTTTCTCTTCTTTTTCGCGTTCCTCTTGTGCATTCTGAGCTTTCAACATTCGTGATAAAATGTCTCTGTTACGCTTCAAGGTCTGGTTTGAAATCTTTTTGTTGACAAGATCTTCTTCCAGTTTTTCCATGTCTTTGATGATTTCATTGATACCGTCGTCGCCTGTCAGACCTTCTTTCTTCATTTCTTCAAGCATCTTCTGCATGCCTTCTCGTAGCATTTCTTGCTCGGCTGCCATTCTGGCAAATTCTTCACTCATCGATTGCTGTGGCTTGCCTTCCTGTTGTTTCTGCTGCATCTCTTTGCGTAATTGTTCCAGCTGCTTGCCAAGTTGCTCCTGCAAGTCTTTCATGTTTTTCATGCTTTGTTTGCCCTTGCTTGGCTTCTTGCTGTTCTTAGGCTTTGAGCAAGAACCGCTGGCTTCCATCATGCTTTCGTTCATTTCGTTGAGAGATTCTGACAGCATCAATGCAAGGTTGTTCATCGACATCATTGCTCTTTGTTGACGTGATGTCGCAGATGTCAATGTCATCTCGTTCATCTCTTTCATGGCTTGGCCTAATTGCTGGTCTATAAGCTGTAACTCTGTGAAAACGAAGTTTTTAATCTTTGGCTGACGCATCGCCATCATCCTTAACGAGTCTTCTACCATTGCGAAGTTGTCGACAATTTCTTTCTGTCGACTGATTTTATCCGATAACGATGGGTCGTCTTTTTTCATCCTCCCGACTTCGTTCATTAGCTTTTCTTCTTCATGGGATGAACGCACTACATTCTCTAATAAAATACGAATCAGATGCGCGTCTTCTCCCATTTGTTCCATGCCGCCCATCATCATGTCCATGCTGAGTTGCTCAGCCATCTGTTTCATTTTCTTGCCAGCGTCATTCTTCTTCTGACTTGAACCAGAGTCGTCGCCATTGTTCTCCATCTCATGGGCTTCTTCTAAATCTTGATTTATCTCGTCTTCCATCTTCTCGTCTTTGGAAATATTGAAAGGTTCTTGCAGGCCTTTGTTCTTCTCCATGATGGAATCTAATTCTTGAGATAATTTATTGAATTGATTTTCAGCATCTTTAGCACTTAAAGAGTCGTTATTGCTTTTATCTGTGTTTTGTAACTTCTCGGATAAGTCATTCATCTTGTCAATCAATTCGTTAAGGTCTTTTTCAACCTTTAACTGTTCTAACAAAGATAGATTTCTGTCCATCATTTCCTGAAGCTCTTTATTGCTTTTCTTGAGATCCTGCATCATCTGTTGCATTTTCTCACGTGGCATGTCGCTAAGCATCTTTTCAATTTCTTCCATGAGCTTCTTCATCTCATCTGGAATGACTTCCTCAAAGAGTTTGTTAATCTCTTCTTGTTTTTTTAATAAATCTTCTGAAGTAAGCTCGTTTTCTTTCATGAAATCCTGAAGGTCCTTTTGTTCTTCCTGGACTTTCTGCCATTCTTCTTGGATTTCTTTTTCTTTCTCTAAAAGTTCTTTGATTTTTTCCTTGTCCGTCCAATCGAGTTCCTTCTTCGACATCAAATCTTTTATTATTTCTTCGATGTCTTTACGAAGTTGCTCTAGATTGTTTGTTTTGTCCTCCAGACGAGAAATGATGTTTTCTTCGGACGAGTTGGCAATTGAATCGAGGGTTTCGCGTGTTGGTACGCTGATGTGGAATATTTCAGAACGTCTAGATTTACTTCCGTTGATACCGTCGTTATCCCAAATCTCGAAGTAAGATTTTATTTCATCACCAGGATATATTGTGAGAGTATCGAGGTCAACGCTATAATAAAATGAAGTGCGAATTTCTTTTTTGTTTATGTCGATACGTTTTATAAAAGACTGATATGGCTTGTTCTCGACTTCAAAATGATAAAGAAGTTTTGTAAATCCATAATCGTCAGCAATCAATCCTGAGTAATATGTTTGTTTTGAAAAGTTTTCGTTGAAAGCCTGAACCTGAATTTCTGGATAAGCGTCAGGAATTACTTCTATAGTAAATGGAATAGGATTGTTGTTTTCGCTCCATTTGTTGGAGATATTGACATAAAACTTGGAAGTTTGTATGGCTTTGAAATTATAGACAAAATCGTCTCCTTCAGATTTGATATTATGATATGTCGAATCATGAATGACGTTCATCGCATCGACGTCTTTGGTGTGGAAAATGAATTTCACATCAGTTCCTTGTGGAACCATGACGCGAGTCTTTCCTGATAAAGTTTCTTTTTTTCTGTTAATATATTTGGGGAAATTGAGTTCTGTCTCGTAATGTAAAAGAGTAGGCGATGGATTTACGATTATCTTAATCTCTGGACTGATGTATTCGCCTCCTGTAATCTGGAATTTTTCCGATTGATAAATATTGTTGAAGACGTATGAGAATTCATTAATCGACAATTTTGTCATCATTCTAGTTCCAACGGAAGTGTTGACGTAAAACTTCTCTGGAATCTTTTCGCCTGTCACACGTATTTTAAATTCTAAATCGTCACCTTGTGTGACTTCGATTTCTTTTGCTTGAAGACTTACTTGGAAAGGAAGAGGTTTTTCGTAGAATTTGTCGTAATTGATAATTCTCTCGACAGGCTTTTGTGAGAAATCTGGGAAGAAGATGATGAGGGCAATCAATGTTGCGAATGAGAACCCGAATATTTTCAGATATTTATAATTTTCTTTAAGATTTACAGCCTCGCTGAAATTGAAGGTTTTCAGGTTTTCGGTTCTTTGTTCTATCGTCGCGATGAGTAATTCGTTGCCGGAATTATTATCGAGGTTGTCGGTAAGTTGAAGAGTGTTAAGCAGCTTGTCTTTTATCTCTGGGAAAAACTTTCCGATTAAGACTGCAGCTTCTTTGTCCGACATCTTCTTTTTGAAACGAATGAGATTGATTGATGGTATAATGAAATAAAATATTGATACTAAAGAAAATATAGATATTAATGTAATGAAAAGTATCAATCTGATTTTTCCTGAGAGCCAGGAGAAGTATTCTATACCGTTGAAAATCAAGAAGAATAAAATAAGTATGACGGAGCCTATCAATGCACCTTGGATGAGTTTGTTGAGATAGAATTTCTTTATGAAAGATTCTATCTTGCTCAACAATATGCTGTTATACGATATTTTTCCGTCAAAAAACATTACACCTAAATTAATAACCTGCAAAGATAGTGAAAAGTCAACAGACTACGGACGGCAGACCACTGATTTTTTTAACTATAAATTAGGAGTTAAGGATGTAATTTTGAGCTTTTAAATTTCTCAGATTTTATATAAATTTGTAGGTTAAAAAAATGAAGCTATGAAAAATATTGATAATAGAGTTACCCGCTTGTTCGGGATAAAATATCCTATCATTTCAGGAGGAATGGTTTGGTGTAGCGGCGCGAAACTAGCAGCTGCTGTAAGTAATACCGGTGGCCTCGGACTCATCGGGGCTGGTTCGCTCAAGCCCGATATGTTACGTGAGCACATCATAAAATGTAGAGAACTGACAAAGGAGCCTTTTGGCGTTAACGTACCATTGATGTCGCCATATTCTAAAGATCAGATGGAAGTCATTATAGAGGAGAAAGTACCTATCGTATTCACCTCGGCAGGAAATCCGCAGCTATGGACCGAGACATTACATCAGCATGGTATTATAGTGGCGCATGTGGTGTCGAGTTCCAAGTTCGCTTTGAAGGCTCAGCAGGCTGGCGTCGATGCTGTCGTTGCAGAAGGCTTCGAAGCGGGTGGTCACAACGGACGTGAAGAGACAACGACGATGGTACTTGTTCCTGCAGTGAAAAAAGTTCTCGACGTTCCACTCATCGCTGCTGGCGGCATAGCGACAGGCGCTGCTATGTTGGCAAGTTTTGCCTTAGGAGCCGAGGGTGTGCAGGTGGGAACACGTTTCGCTATCAGTAGCGAAAGCAGCGCAAGTCCAGAGTTTAAAGCCTTGTGTACAACCTTGAACGAAGGCGACACTATGCTTTCTCTCAAGAAAATAAGTCCGACAAGATTGATAAAAAACAAGTTCTTCGAACAAGTGGATGCTGCGGAACAAGCCGGTGCATCGAAGGAAGAGCTGCAAGAGATACTCGGCAAAGGCAAGGCTCAGCAAGGTATTTTCTTAGGCGATATCGAGAATGGAGAACTTGAGATAGGGCAGGTGTGTTCCATTATCAGAGACATACCAACAGTGAAGGAAATTGTGGATGATATGATTTCTGAATTTGAGACTGGTTTAGAAGCTTTGAAGACATTATAGAAAACAAAAAATATTTATCTTTGCAAAAATAAAAATACACAATAAATACTATGAAAGAAGTACGCGTACGTTTTGCTCCAAGTCCAACAGGTCCGCTTCATATCGGCGGCGTCAGGACTGCATTATATAACTATCTTTTCGCTAAGAAAAATGGCGGTAAAATGATTCTTCGTATCGAAGATACCGACCAGACTCGTTTCGTTCCAGGCGCAGAAGATTATATCGTGAAATCTCTCGACTGGTGCGGCATCAAATTCGATGAAAGCGACATCGTCGGCGGCGAATATGGTCCATACAGACAAAGTGACCGCAAGCCTTTGTACAAACAATACAGCGACGAACTTATTGAAAAAGGCTTCGCTTATTATGCATTCGACACTGCAGAAGAATTGGATAAATATCGCGCAGAAGCAGAAGCTCAGAAAAAGACTTTTATTTATAATGCTGAAAGCCGCAAGACATTGCGCAACTCTTTGACAATTGCTGCTGAAGAAGTTGAAAAAATGATTAACGAAGGTGTGCCTTACACTGTTCGTTTCAAGATGCCTGAAAATTACGAAGTAAGAATGCACGACATCATTCGCGGCGATATCAAAGTCAACACAAATACATTAGACGATAAAGTTTTGTTTAAGTCAGACGGAATGCCTACATATCACTTGGCAAACATCGTCGACGACCATTTGATGAAGATTTCTCACGTCATCCGCGGTGAAGAATGGTTGCCTTCAATGCCATTACACGTTCTCTTATATCAAGCATTCGGTTGGGAAGCTCCAGAATTTGCACATCTTCCATTATTGTTGAAACCTGATGGCAACGGCAAACTCAGCAAACGCGATGGCGACCGTCTCGGTTTCCCTGTGTTCCCACTTCGTTGGGTCGACCCTAAGAGCGGAGAAGTTTCTTCTGGCTACAGAGAATCAGGATATTATTCAGAAGCTTTCATCAATATGTTGGCTCTCCTCGGCTGGAATCCTGGTACAGAACAAGAAATATTCTCAATGGAAGAACTCATCCAAGCTTTCTCATTCGAACACTGCACAAAGTCAGGCGCACGTTTCAATGTTGATAAGACAAAATGGTTCAACCACGAATATATCTTGAAGAAATCTAAAGAAGAAGTCGGCGAAGAATATCTCCAATGGCTTGAAGAAGAAAAAGGTATCAAAGCTGACAAAGATTACGTCGTTAAGGTGACAGGCTTGGTTAAAGACCGCGTCAATTTCGTGAAAGAATTATGGGATCAAAGTTTCTTCTTCTTCGAGGAACCAACAACTTACGACGAAGTCACTGTTAAGAAACGCTGGAAAGAAAACTCAGCAGAGTTGATGTTAAAAGCTAAAGAACTCATCCTCGGCATCGAAGATTTCTCAGCAGAAAACATAGAAAAAGTCCTCAACGAATGGATTACCTCTAACGAACTCGGCATGGGACTCGTCATGAACGGACTTCGTTTGATGCTCGTCGGTGCTGGCAAAGGACCACACATCCACGAAATTTTAGAACTCCTCGGCAAAGAAGAAGCCGTGAAGAGAATTGATAAAGGAGTAGTAGAATTGTCTAAAGTCTAAAGATGAAAGTCTAAAGATGAAAAGATATGGTTTATGGCTAGAGGGGATTTTGAGAGTTTGAGGGTATGGCAGAATGCTAGAGACTTTGTCAATTCTATTTATGACTTGATGGATGATAATAAGAATTATGGGTTTCGGGATCAGATTCAAAGAGCCGCTGTAAGTATAATGAATAATATAGCAGAAGGTTTTGAGTCTGGTACCGATGCCAAATATATTAACTTCCTGAATATTGCAAAAGGAAGTTGTTCAGAAGTAAGGTCAATGTTATATGTTTGTTTGGATAGAAAGTATTGTACAGAAGAACAATTTGAATCATTGAAATCACAAGCAATTCATATATCATCGCAGTTGTATAAATTGATAGAATATTTGAATAAAAAACAATAACTTTTGTCTTTTGTCTTTAGACTTTAGACTTTTGTCATCGGTATGTCAAAAATCACAATAGAAAACATGGAATTCTACGCCTATCATGGTCACTTTGAAGAGGAGCAGAAGATAGGCACTTGGTTCAGTCTGGATTTGACAATGGATGTCGATACAAGCAAGGCTGAACTTTCAGATGAACTTGACGACACTGTTGATTATTCAGCGGTTTATCAAGTCGTTAAAGAACAAATGATGATTCCTTCAAAATTGTTGGAACACGTTGGAAGACGTATTTTAAATACAATAAAAGAAAGATTCCCTGACGTGAAAGACGCTCAATTGAAGATAAGAAAGATGAATCCTCCTTTGGGTGGCAAGATGGCGTTTGTTTCTTTAGAATTAGGAGTTAGGAATTAGGAGTTGTAGAGACGCGTCAATCACACAAAAAAATAAATAAGATTGTGATTGACACGTCTTGTTATTAAACGAAAAAGACGTGTCAACAATTCCTTTTTTGTATTATTGGTATTGTTGACGCGTCTCTACTGAGTGTTAAAAAAACATTTTGTTAAATTTTTTAAATTAATGTTTGTTCATTAAAAAAAAATTGTATCTTTGCACTCGCAAAAAGGTACCATGGCCGAGTGGCTAGGCAGAGGTCTGCAAAACCTTGTACGGCGGTTCGACTCCGTCTGGTACCTCAACTAAAGGACGTCATCATGGCGTCCTTTTTTCGTTTGTATTCCTGACTTCTTTTAATAAGTTAATATTTGTTAACGTATGTTAAAAAGTGTTAATTTTAAATCACTTAAAGATTTTGTTTATATTTTTGCATTGAGTGCAGAACGGTGACTGAGCTCGTCGAAGGCATAATCTCGCAATGGCACTTCGACAGGCTCAGTGACCCATTAACATTGCAAATAAACTAAAAAATGAAACCGAAACTTTTAAACCACTTAATCAATCTATTCTATCCGCAGGTGTGTCCTGCTTGCGGTAATCTCTTGACGCGTAACGAAGAAACCGTTTGTCTTATCTGTCGTTATCTTCTTCCTAAAACGGAATATGAGAAAAACGCAGACAACCCTTTGGCGCAGATGTTTTACGGACAAGTCAATTTTAATGCAGTGACGGCAGAGTTTTTCTTCAGTAAGACTGGTAAGGTGCAGCATCTGCTTCATCAGCTGAAATATGAAGGAAACCAAGATGCAGGATTTTTTCTCGGACAACAATTAGGTGAAAGCATAAAAGAATCAGAGCTTTTTAGAGGAATTGATTATATCATCCCGATTCCGTTGCATCCGAAGAAAGAACATCTCCGAGGTTATAACCAAAGTCATGTCATTGCGCAGGGCGTGGAGGAAAAGACTGCGATTCCTATAATGAGAGATTGTCTTTACAGAAAAGTCTTCACCTCGACGCAAACGAAGAAATCGCGCGAGGAACGCTGGGAAAACGTGAAAGATATCTTCGACCTGAACAACGGCGAACGGCTGAAAGGTCGGCACATCTTATTAATTGATGATGTGCTTACTACAGGAGCTACGTTGATGGCAGCAGGGAAAACGCTGTCACAAATTCCGGACATAAAAATCAGCGTCGCGACAGCAGCGTGCGCGGCGGGATGATTAAGACACCGAGACACCGAGTCACTAAGTCAATGAGTCAGTGTCAAAGTTCAGAGTTCAGAGGTGCCTGAGCCTGTCGAAGGCAAAGTTCGGTGCTTCGACAAACTCAGCAACCGGAAAGTTCAAAGTTCTGCCTTATGTCCTAATGCTACGATTGACAAGACTGAGTAGTTTTCTGGGAGGTTGAGGATTCTCTTTACGTTTTCGCTGGCGTCTTTGCCTTCGGCGTCTTTGCGTAATCTGATTTGCACCCAGCAGCTGCCGAGACCGAATTCTTCTGCTGCGAGTTGCATGATTATTGTCGCGATGGAGCAGTCTTCAACCCAGACATCTGTCTTTGTGGTGTCGGCAGCGACAACAATAGCAGCAGCTGCTCGTCCGACAGGTGATGCTCCTGATGCCTTGCTGACAGACAATGCGCTAAGTGTCTCTTTGTCTTCCACGACGAAAAATTCCCAAGGCCTTACTCTATGTCCTGATGGAGATAAACGTGCTGCTTCTAAAATATATTCTATTGATTCTTTACTGACAGCTTCGTCTGTGAAACGACGACAACTGTGTCTGCTTTTTAATAATTCGAGAAAGTTTTTCATGTGAATGAGATTATTTGGCAAAGATAGAAAAAGAAACGAAAATAAGTACGAAATATGGAAATGTTGTTTGTTAGAGGTTGGCAATGCTTGAAAATATGTATTTGTATTTACTATCAAAAGTCTAAATTATAATAGGTACTACATACTACAAAAACTACAAAAATTGATAATATTTTATCTGGTGTTAATCATTGTAACAAATGATTCTAATAGTATATTGATTTGTAAAATGTAAAAAAATACTACATTTGCAAATAAATATTGGCATTGGTCATAAAATGCCCTGACCATTTGCCAATGATAATGTTTTTATAAAATCTTTTGTAAGAATATATGGTTAAAAATTCAGTACAATCTGTTGAACCTAATATTGCTGATTTAGCAAATGGTTGGTTGAAAAAATATAAACTAGATTATAAATTAGAGCAAGAGTCATTAAATGCAGAAATAGACAAAGCTCTTAATGACTATTATTCTAAGAACGGCGGAACGGGTGGCAATCGTCCCGATGCCAAACTCTTGTTGCAGGATAAAAATTTAGAGTATTATCCGATTTTGATTGAATACAAGGGATATAAAGACAAATTAGTTAAGCTCGATACCAATGGACAAGTAGAAAATAAAACTGCCAAAAATGAGCCTAACTATAAAAATATAAATTCTTATGCAGTCAATGGTGCTGTACATTATGCCAACGCTTTGCTTCACCATACAAGTTATACCGATATTATAGCTATTGGTATGACAGGGCACAGAGATGAGTTTGGGAAAATTCAGTATCAAATAGGAGTATATTATGTATCAAAGAAGAATTTGGGTGCAGGTCAGAAAGTCGGAGAGTTTACAGATTTCTCATTTTTAACTCCTGGTAATTTTGATTCATTTATAGAACAAGTAGAGTCTTTAAGTTTAACTCAAGAAGAACTAGATAAACTTAAAGAAAAAAGAGAGCAAGAAATCACTGCAAGTCTAACCAAATTAAACAACGACATCTATCAGCATGAAAAAGGACTCGGCGAAAATGACCGAGTGTATTTAGTTGCAGCGTCTATCATAGCAACATTGGGTATTCCCGGTAAAGTTGCTCCTCTTGAAAAGGATGAACTGAAATCTTTAGAAGAAGAAGGCAATACTGATGGGGATATTATACTTCGTAAAATTAAGGCGTTCTTAAAAGAAAAACAATTGCCACAGGCTAAAAAGGACTTGATAATTCGCACTTTGCAAAATACTCTAACATCGGAAAATATCAATAAAGCAGAAAATGGCGAAAGTCAGTTAAAGCGAGTATTTACTAAAATTGTGGATGACTTAGGTATCTATTATAAAATAGGTTTGACAACTGATTTTACTGGCAAATTATTCAATGAAATGTATGGCTGGCTTGGATTCTCACAAGACAAACTTAACGATGTTGTTCTGACACCTTCGTATGTTGCCACGTTGTTGGTTAAATTGGCTCGTGTTGATAAAGATTCCTATGTTTGGGATTTTGCAACAGGTTCAGCAGGACTATTGGTCGCAGCAATGAATGAGATGCTTATTGATGCCAAAAACAGTATTAACTCTCCCGATGAATTGGCAAAAAAGCAAGCAAAGATTAAGGCAGAACAATTGCTTGGTATCGAATTATTACCAAGCGTATATATGCTGGCTATTCTCAATATGATTCTTATGGGAGATGGTAGTTCCAATATTCTCAATAAGGATTCATTGACAGATTTTGACGGTAAATATGGCTTCGGTAAAACCAATGAAAAATTCCCTGCTAATGCATTCATACTTAATCCGCCATATTCTGCATCGGGGAATGGTATGAATTTCGTTGAAAAGGCTTTAGGGATGATGAATAGAGGATATGCAGCCATAATTATTCAAAACTCGGCAGGTTCTGGAAATGCAGCAGAGTATAACAAGCGTATATTAGAGAAGCATACTTTATTGGCAAGTATCAAAATGCCTATCGATCTTTTTATTGGCAAGGCAAGTGTGCAAACTCATATATATGTATTTAGAGTAAATGAGGCACACAAGAAAGACGATATAGTGAAGTTTATTGATTTCTCAAATGATGGTTATACTCGTTCTAATCGTAAAAAGGCAAGTTGTAATTTGAGGGATACCGACAATGCCAAGGAACGTTACGAAGAAGTAGTAAACCTTGTTCGTTTTGGCAGAAATAAGTTACGTTTATTTACAGAGAAAGAATATTACGAAGGGCATATTGACCCAAATAGTGGCAAGGACTGGAATCAGATTGCGCCTGTTGACACTCGACCGACCTTGGAAGATTTCAAAAAGACAATAAGTGATTATCTTGCTTGGGAGGTGTCGACACTCCTTAAAAACCAATCTTCAGAGGATAATCGCCTGGGAAAATAAATGCCTCACTTAACAATAGATTACAAGCAGTTAAGTGGGGCGAATACAAGCTTGGAGATTTGTTTGAGATAGAGAATACGTTGAGTTTCAATACGGATAAACTTGTCCCTGGTAATGATTATGATTACATTACACGAACATCGTTAAATCAAGGTATTCTTCGTGGTACTGGGTTTGTAAATCAAGAAAATATAAACCCAGCAGGAACATGGAGCCTTGGACTTTTGCAGATGGATTTCTTCTATCGTAGGAAAGTGTGGTATGCAGGGCAATTTGTAAGAATGATTGTACCTAAAATAAAAATAGAAGGTCCTGCCATCTTGTTTTTCTCAGCAATACTTAACAAGCTTAAAAAGACGTTATTATCCGTTCTTGTTCGTGATGTAGACGATACATTTCGAGCGACAAAAATTTTGCTTCCGACAAAAGACGGAGAGATTGACTTTGAATTTATAGACGATTTTGTGGCTGAGTTGGAAACTCAGCGTGTGGCTGAGTTGGAATCATACTTAAAAGTTACAGGATTTGACAACTATGAATTAACCAAAGAAGAGGAGGAATCATTGGCTTTAATTGAGGCAAAAAACGTTCTATGGCGTGAATTTAAAATGGAAGAACTATTTGAAAAGATTTCTACTATTAAATTGCCGTATAAAGCCAAAGAACTACCGGAAGAAGCTACAGATAATTTCGTCTTGCCTTGTTTAACTTCAAGTTTCAAAAATCAAGGTTTGAATTATTATGCTCCCAAAAATGGTGCTACAATATTGAAGGATGTTATAAGCATTCCATCAAACAGTGATGTTTATCGAGCTTATTTCCAGTCAAATGAGTTTACTGTTTTGTCTGATGCTTACGCTATTCGATGGAAAGATAAATCCATGCACATATCACAAAACCAATATCTGTTTATGGTTATTTGTATCAATAAGTTTACCGATTTGCCTATATATTCTTACAAGAATAAATTAGGTGGTTGGAATGTGGTAAAGAACAAATATGTTCTTCTGCCAGTAAAGAAGGATAAAATTGACTTCGATTTTATGGAAAAATTTATCAATGCCATAAAGAAACTTACATTGAAGTCTGTTGCTGAATATGCAGATAAGAGAATCTCAGCGACAAAAGAAGTGATAAGTGTTGAAAATTAATTACTATAATCAAAGTGTAATTTATTATGGAAAAATACATTACCGCCGGCTTAATAGGCTCGTTAGTTACAATAATAATACAAGCCATCATTAATGCTATCTCTGAACGAGTTAAGCATAAACGAGACCTTCGTTCTTTGGTGTTTCAACGCAAGTTAGAAGTAGTTGAAAAGGCTATGTCGTGGTATCAAGAAACTCTTGATATGTATTATATGCTTCAAATGGCATTAAAAGAATATGATAAGGATTGTAATCCTATTACTGTACAAAAGATACAAATGGCTTGTATGAAGTCAAACAAATTGTTTCAAGAAACTGAAAGCCGTTTGAATTCCATTTACCTATACTATGATTTTTCTGATATTGAAAAAAAATATCATGGAAGAGAATCTATGGATTGCATAAATAAGTTGTTTGCTATTGTTGCTGAAATAGGTTACAAGATTGCAACGGTCGAACCGTCTGAATTTTCAGAGCAATTATGTGTGGCATTGCATGAACAAAGGGTAAAAGCGTCTCACATATTGGCCGATGCTATAGATAATCAAGTGTATATAATTGCAGAGATTGGGCAGAAATTAAGAACTGAATACAAGGATTATTTAAAGTAGAATTATGGAAAATTTAGATAAACTCATATTAGAATTATGTAAACTCCCTAGTGAAACTGGTTGGGTAGAATTTAAACATAACAATTGTGACCCAAAAATGATAGGAGAAGATATAAGTGCATTGGCTAACAGTGCTGTTATAGCCGATAGAAGTCATGCTTATATGATTTGGGGTGTTGATGATGCAACTCATGATATTGTAGGTACTAAAGTCCATTTGAAACAGGAGAAGAAGGGTAATCAAGAACTTGAGAATTGGCTTCGTTATCTATTATCAAAGAATGCTGATTTTGAGTTTCAATCTGTTGATATTGATGGGAAACATGTCGAGATTATTATTATATCAAGAGCTGTTGGCGTACCAGTAACATTTGAAAAGATAGAGTATATTCGTGTGGGAAGTTATACTAAGAAATTAATGGAATTTCCATCGTTACAAGCGCAATTGTGGGATAGACTTCGTCATAAACAATTTGAGGATACATACGCTATGATTGATTTGCAATTTGAAGATGTTATTCGCCACTTGAATTGTGAAGCTTATTTTGAATCATTGAACATGCCTATCCCCACAAGCCCTGAAAGGTACGCCCATTATCTTCAAGAAGAATGTATCGTTGTTAAACAAGATAATGGATTATACGCCATAACAAATCTTGGTGCTATACTATTCGCCAAAAGATTATCAGACTTTCCGCGTGTTGGAAGAAAAGCTATCAGAATTGTACAATACGAAGGGATCAACCGGCTGACTATACTGAAAGAAGATACTGCCAACGAAGGGTATGCTATCAGTTTTGAGAATGCTGTAAAATTGGTCAACAACTTGTTACCTTCAAAAGAAGATATAAATTCTGTACGAAGAAAGACAGTAAGCACCTTCCCACTTCCTGCAATTAGAGAGGCAATTGCTAATTCGTTGATACATCAGGATTTTTTTCTTACAGGTACAGGACCTGTTATTGAAATCTTTGAAAATCGTGTGGAAGTTACAAATCCTGGTACACCATTGGTTGATATTATGAGGATAGTAGATAATCCACCTAAATCTCGTAATGAGAAGTTAGCTTCAATCATGAGAAGATTGAATATGTGTGAAGAGTTAGGACGAGGTTGGGATAGAATGGTTATAAGTTGTGAAATGCAAAAACTGCCAGCACCACGTATACAGATTTATCAAGAATCGACAAAAGTATCCTTATTTTCTCATCTGGAGTTTGCAAACATTGCTATGGAAGATAAGATTTGGTCAACCTATCTACATACATGTATTAAATTTACAGAGGGTGATGCATTGACAAATAGTTCGTTGAGAGAAAGATTTGGTGTTCCAGAGACTTCCGCTGGAAGCATATCTCGTTTGATAAAAGAAGTGCTAGCAAAAAAACTCATCAAACCATTGGACCCTAATACAGCCCCAAGATATATGAGATATATTCCTATTTGGGCATAGTTAACTTGCTTGTAACTTGCTGTATTTTTATGATGAATTCTTAATGTATTGTTTATTAGTATTATGTAGTTATAATTTAACTTGCTGGTAATTTGCTATAGTTATTATTACAAAGATAAATAATATGATTCACAGCCTAAAGCTCACTGCTTTTAAGCTTCAAACTTTTTTTTCTATCTTTGTAAACCTTAAAATACACTAACCACTCTAAACTATACTCTCTAAAACTACTATTAACTATTAACTCTAAACTATTAACTTTATCAAATGAAATCACTTTTAAAAGTCAATAACCTTCATATTTCTTTCTGCCGTGATGGTCAGTGGCAGGAGGCGGTGCATGGTATCGACTTTGAAGTGTTTGAAGGCAAGACTTTAGGTATCGTCGGTGAGTCGGGCTCGGGAAAATCGGTGAGTAATCTCGCTGTGATGCAGCTACTCGACAGACGTAAATCCAAAATTGAAGCCGATTCTATTTTATTAGAAGATAGAGATATTTCACATTATAACGACGACCAGATGTCGGAAGTCCGCGGCAGACAAATCGCGATGATTTTCCAGGAACCGATGACGTCTCTCAATCCAGTTTATAAATGTGGATTCCAGGTGATGGAAGCCTTAGGCAGTCAAAAGACTAAAGGCAAAGGACAAAATACATTGGGTATGCGGTGCCTGAGCTTGTCGAAGGCAAAGGCTGTCACTTCGACGGGCTCAGTGACCAACCAACTAAAATCTCAGCAACTCA
>JBGVQR010000083.1:0-39944 GCA_045127605.1 Candidatus Limimorpha sp.
CGCCCGCCAGTGGGTTAATTGGGTTGATTGGAGGGATTTGTTAATTGATTTTAAGGGAATATGTTTAAAAAAGGGAGTGGATGGTTGAAAAATTTAAAAATTAACATTTTTTAACTAAAATAATTTGTTTTGTATGGTAACTGATATTACCTTTGCTTTAATTTACCAAATTAACCATAATTTATAATACAATGAAGACCTTCTTAAAACTTAAAGGTAACTATAAGGATCTCATAGCTTATCAAAAAGCTGAGTGTATTTATGATATCACTTACTATTTCGCACATAATTTTCTTTCAAAAAAGGATCGTACTATTGACCAGATGGTGCAGGCTGCGCGTAGCGGAAAACAGAATATTGCGGAAGGTAACAGTGCTGCAACTACATCTCTTGAGACAGAGTTGAAACTGATAAATGTGGCTCGGGCTAGTCTTCAAGAACTTCTCTTGGATTATGAGGATTATCTAAGAGTCAATAAGTTCGAACAATGGGACATCAATTCTTCAAAAGCTATTCAAACTCGAAAAATATGTTCCAAACATAATGATTCTGCATATTATAGAGATGCGATAACAAAACGAAATAGCGAAACTATTGCCAATATTGCAATTACCCTGATACATCAAGAAGATGTATTTCTTCGCAGGTTAATCGAGACTAAACAAGAAGCTTTTCTCAAGACTGGAGATATCCGCGAACAGATGAGTGCTGCTCGTATCTCTTATAAGAAACGTAATTCTTAAATATAATCTTCGCTATTTCCTCCTCCTTTGAACCTTTTCTCTCCTTGTCGGTTTATAGGTCAATAAATCTGGATCTATGAAACCTTTTTACTTTTTCATATTGTTTTTAGCCGTCAGCTGTCAGCATTCAGCCGTCAGTTGTCAAGAGACAGTGTCGAGCAATGTCATTGATTTCCGGAGGGCGGTTGATATGATGCTGGAGAATAATGCGACGATAAGGGCTGCTGAGAAAAGTACGCTGCTGGCGAAACGGCAGTCGCAGCTGATAAATGCGAGCTGGCTGCCTACTATCACAATGACGGCGGATTATACTATGATGTCGAATGGGATTGGTGTCTCGCAGGATTATGCTTCTCTGCTTGAGCCTTTTAAGGAGAAATATGCGGAGACGCCTCTTGTGCCTGATATTCTCAATCTCATCTCTAACGAACTCGGCGACCTTGCCTTCGAGGTGCCAATATTTGAAGATGACTTCGGCTCAATAGACTTGGAAATTCTATATCCTATTTTTACTGGTACGAAAAGGTTGTACGCCAATAAGTTGGCTAAAAGCAACGAGGCTTTATCGGAAATCAATAAAGAATCTGTTGGCGCTGCTAAATATCTAGAACTCGCTAATGTTTATTTCTCTTTAAGTCTCGCTGAGTCAATGATTAAGGTCTTGAAAGAGACTCACGCTATGACTGACAATCATTATTCGCAAGCTCTTAAGATGGAGGCTATCGGCATGTTCGACAAGGCAGAACGCCTCATCGTGAAAGTCGCTCTTGATGAAAGCGAGAGAAATCTTAAAGACGCTGAAAATCAAGCGGAAGTCCTTAGAGAAGCGCTGTCCTTTTTATTGGGTCAACGGACAACAGGGCCTTCGACAGGCTCAGGCACCAATAAGTCCTTGGGTAATGGTCAAGAGCCAATGGCTAATGGCCAACAGCCAATAGTCACCTCTACTCCACTGTTTATCAATGAGAAATATCCGCAGTTGGAGTGGTTCAAGGATATGATGAAAGAGAATGCTTACGTCTTTCAACAGGCTGATTTGCACGATGACATCGCGAAGGCGAATCTACGATTGAGTCAGTCGAATTATTATCCTGTGATTTCGCTTTACGGCAAGCAGACTATAGCCTCGTATCAGGTTCCTAAGAATTTGGTTCCCAATACTATCGGAGGCGTAAATTTGGTATGGGACATCTTTGACGGTCTCGCGAGAGAACGTAATATTCAACTTACGAAGATAGAATCGGAGATTGTGGCAGAGACACAGATTTCGTTGAAGAATGATTTGGAAGTCGCTGTGGATGAATGGCATGCTAACCTTAAACAAGCCTGCATCAATGCGGAGGAGCTGCAGTCGTCGTTGGAACTCGCTCAAGAAGTGTATCGCATCAGGAAGAAATCGTTCAGTGAGGGATTATGCACCTCACAGCAAGTTCTTGACGCTCTTAACCTTGTCAACAAGACGAACTTGCTTTTGCTGACGACATATTTCGAATATGACATCGCTCTGGCGAATCTGTGTTGTCTGTGTGGGATTCCGGAGTTTTTTGAATCGTTTTTAACGAGTCAACAGACAACGGACAACAGACAACAGTCCTTGGGTAATGGTATCGAACGATGACAGAAAAAATTTTCAATGAAAATATAGAATGATGATTTTAGAATAAAAATGCAATTAAGAAATAAGAAAGATTTAAAAACTGTTGACCGTTGACTGTTGACTGTTGACAAAAAATAAAAAAAGATGAAAGTTTCTAATAAAATATTATTCGTTTTGTTTGTGGTTATCTTATTGATAATATTGACTTTATCTATTATTGGGATTTTTCTTATGAGGGATAAGGAGGTTGTTTTGCAGGGTCAGATTGAGGTTGAGGAGTATAATATTTCTGGTTTGTTGCCGGGAAGGGTTGAGAGTATTTTGGTCAGAAAAGGCGAACGTGTTGGCAAGGGCGACACTTTGGTTCACATCGTTTCGAAGGAGGTCATTGCGGAATATGAGGCGCAGAAGGCTTTGGAGAATGCGGCGTCTTTACAGAGTGACAAAATCGATGCTGGTTCGCGTAAGCAACTGGTTTCCATAACGAAGGAGTTGTGGGACGGCACTAAGGCTGACCTAAAACTGGCGAAGACGACGTACGAGAGAATCAAGGTTTTGTACGAGGATTCCATCGTGAGCCTGCAGCGAAGGGACGAGACCGAGGCGATTTATAAGTCGGCATTGGCGGCTGAGCGTGCGGCGTATTATCAGTATCAGCTCGCTCTCGAGGGCGCGCAGGAAGAAGACAAGGCGTCGGCGAAGGCGATGGCAGTGGCTGCCCAGAACAACAGCGAGGTGGTGAAAGCGCTGCTCAACGACGCTAGTCTGACGTCGCCAATATCTGGCGAGGTGGCATCTATCTCATTGAATGAAGGCGAGTTGACTTCAATAGGAACTAACATCATGACGGTCATCGACATCGACAATCCGTACCTTGTCCTTAACGTGCGCGAGGATTTGCTGCCGCATTTCAAGATGGGCGGAACGATACTGTGTTACATCCCGGCTCTGGGTCTGAAGGAGGTGCCTTTCATCATCAACTACATCTCGCCTCTCGGCAGCTTCGCGACATGGAAAGCGACGAAAGACAGTGGTGGTTACGATATGAGAACCTTTGAGATACAGGCGGTTCCGGCGACGAAGGTGGAGGGATTGAGAGCGGGGATGACGGGGTTGGTGGAGTTGAGGAATTGAGGAGTTGAGGATTTGAGGAACTGAGGATTTGAGGAACTGAGGAGTTCTGGTAGAGACGTATCAATTACACAATAAAAATTAACAATATGTAATTGCTGTGGCTGATTAGTTAGGAGTTAGGAATTAGGAGTTAGGAGTTTTGGTAGAGACGTATCAATTACACCTTAAATATTAAAAATATGTAATTGCTGCGTCTAGTCAATTAGAAGTTAGGAGTTGGTCACTGAGCTTGTCGAAGTGAGTCTAAAATTATGAATTTATGAAAGGTGGATTTTTTGCGGTTGTGAAGAGGGAGTGTTTGGTCTTGACTTCGAGGCCGTTGTATCTCTTCACGGCATTGGTTTTTCCTTTGTTTGCTTTGTTTTTCATGACGACGATTTTCGGTGATGGGATGATTGACAGTATTCCTGTCGCCATCGTGGATGAGGACGACAGCCGTATGTCGCGTAACATCACGCGGCTATGCTCGGCGGTGCCCGAAATTCGTGTGACACAGGTGGTTGCTAACACCGCCGAGGCTCGCGACGCTCTTCTCTCGAAGGAGATTTACGGTTATCTCATAATACCGAATGAGTTCGAATCTGACGTCAACGCCAACAAAAACACCAGTCTCACTCTTTGTTATCATTACGCATTTTTAAGCGTCGGCTCGGAAGTGCTGCAAGGTTTTCTTAACGTATTAAGAATCATTGCTGTAAATCCATTACAAGAGACTGCCAATTTCCTTGGCATAGACGAGAAGACTGTGGAAAGCATCGCCTCGCCGATAAGCATCAGCGCTCACCCACTCTACAATCCGTCGTTGAATTACACCTCTTATCTCTCATTTCCATATTTCTGGGTTTTGTTCCAAATCTTAATATTACTTAACATTGCTTATTCTTTCGGCACTGAATACAAAAACGGAACGATAAGAGACTGTCTCATAGCGGGAAACAGAAAATTCATAAACGTGGTTTTAGGCAAGATGTTTCCTTACGTTATAATATTCTCATCGGTGGCCATATTCGCTAACGTACTGATGTTTAACGTATTGGAATTTGATTTAAGTTCTAGCATTTTTGCAATAATAGCGGTATGCGTTCTTTTCATTCTCGCGACATGTTCCATAGCAATCTTTCTGTTTTCTATATATCCCAACTTACCGATAATCATCAGTTTCATCTCGATGTTCGGTTCGTTGGGAGCCACTTTTGCCGGCGTGACTTTCCCCGTAAACGCGATGTACCCGTTCTTCGAAAAACTATCGTACTTCTTCCCGATTCGTCACTTCGTCGTGATGACCGACTACCTTCGCTATGAAAGTCACGCCTTTATCTATTACTGGGAACATCTCCTTGTCTTAATGTCTTTTAACATTTTGATAATATTGGCGACAATGATTTTGAAACACAAATATTATCAGTTAGGAGTTAGGAATTAGGAGTTAGGAGTTAAGAATGACTGTTGTCCGTTGTCTGTTGACTAAAAATTATGAACGAAATCATCAAAATAATATCCAATGAATTCAGGGCGATTGGTACCAATATCCCGATTTTGATTGTATTGATTTTGGGTAATGTTGGTTATGGTTTTCTTTATAACTTATTGTATAACACTAATGTATATAAAGAAGCTCCGATTGCCATCGTTGATATGTCGCAATCTGATTTGAGTCGGCATTTCGTTGATTATATAGACGCTACTCAGCAGGTGAAGGTCGTTTCAAAGACAATGAATTTCGATGAGGCTAAGCGTATGCTTATCGAGAGGGAAATCGTTGGTTTTCTTTATATTCCGAGTGAATTAAAAGAAGAAATCATGAAAGGCAATCAGGCTCAATGTGTGGTTTACGGTTCCACGCTTTCGTTCCTGGATTACCTTAACATATATGAGGCTGTCAATTTCGCTTCTTTGGATATCAATAGCGAGTTACTTCCTGAGATGGTAGAGTCGCTCAATATGATTGACGTTCTGTTTCTTGCTAACGACAAGGCAGTCGATATCGTGAACGAACCATTATATAACACATCAGAAGGCTACGGCACATATCTCATTCCGCCTGTCATGGTTATCATTATCTTTCAGACACTTATGATTACAGTAGCGATGAGGTGCGGGGAGGAATATGAAAAGTCGCAAAGTCGCAGAGTCACAAAGTCACAGAGTCGTTGGATTGTAGATTTTTGTAATTCTGCTAAAATCGTTTTAGGTAAAGCGTTTACTAATGTGATGATTTATAGTGTCTTTTCTGTTTTCTTCTTGGGTTTGTTGCCTTTGATTTTCGACCTTCCGCATTTGGGTGATTCTCTCGATATCATCATCATGATGATTCCGTATCTTTTTGCTAGTGTGTTCTTCTGTCTTTCATTGTCGCCTTTATACACCGACGGCGATATGCCTTTGTTTTTCATTGTGTTTATGTCGGTACCGCTCGTCTTTTTAACGGGCATCTCCTACCCTTTGGAACTTATGCCGTGGCATTGGAAGATATTCCACTATCTCATCCCGACGGCTCCCGCGACTTTAGCATTCGTGAAACTCGACTGCATGGGAGGCGATTTGAGTAATGTCGTTCCAGAAATGATTACACTATGGGGTCAATGCGGAGTGTATTTTGTGATAGCGGTTTTTGGTGTTAAGGGATTGAGGAACTGAGGAATTGAGGAACTAAGGAATTGAGGGAATTAAAGCAACTCCTAACTCCCAATTCCTAACTAATAAGGCGTCGCCTTACTATATATTTGTTTCGCCATTTCAGGGCTCAAGCTCAATGGCAATTTCTCTCATATTTTGCACAATGAATTCAGTTTTGAATTGATAGTTCTGCAATTTATCAATCAAGAATTACTCAAATATTTTTTCATCTCTTTATCAAAGTCGCTTTCTAGCATTTCCATTTCGCGTTTACGATATATCTCAAACTCTTTCTCTGCTTTTTCTATCGCCTGCTGACGTGATATATTACCTTTACCAATCAATACTTTACGTTTATGTGCAATAATCTGATTATCGAGAGCGTCAATCCAGTCTTTCATTGTCATAGGATTCATTTCCAAAGCCTGGAATTCAGCAAAGTCCAAGAAACCTGATACGAGAAGATTGAGTCGTTGGAGTTCTATTTCTGAAAGATAATTCTTGGCAATTTTAACATCGTCTTTAGTGACATAATTACCTTTAAAATTTGTCATTCCTACGAAAGGTTTTTCGTTATCAACACGATTATAAATCACCTCTGCAGCTGTATTTTCATGAACGGCGTAATGCAACTTATTTTGTACCGTCGCAAAAAACATCTTCGTCATTTCACTGCGAGGGTCATAATCCGTGGAAGTAGCATAGATGTCGGTCACTTGTTGATAAAAATTTCTCTCGCTACTACGAATATCTCTGATACGTTGCAGCAATTCTCTGAAATAGCGATTCCCTCCCTGCTTCAAGCGTTCATCGTCCATTGCGAACCCTTTCTGGATATACTCATGAAGTCGCTCAGTGGCCCAGCGTCTAAAACGTGTAGCAACTTGAGATTGAACACGATAACCCAAAGCAATGATCATATCGAGATTATAATGAGCGATATCTCTTTTAACTTGACGATTTCCTTCCTGACGAACTAACAAGAATTTCTTGTGAGTTGCCACCAGAGACAATTCTCCATCCTTATAAATGTTATCAATATGCTGACTGATATTCTGTTGCGTTGTGCAATAAATTTCAGCTAATTGGTCCTGTGTCAGCCATAAATCTTCATCAGCGAATCTTACTGATACTCTCGTTATTTCGTTATCGTCCTGATAGAGAATAATTTTATTATCTTCTTTCATCATCAACCTCCTTCATTGCAAAAGTATAAAGAAAAATCTTCGCTTTTACAATTTTAACTATTTTTAACTTTTATGTAGTTATTTGGCAAGTTAACGGGAAATAAGGACAAACCGATAGAGACGTATCAATGTTTCCTGCATATAAACACATATTGCTGCGTCTCAAAAACGATGAATTTCTTAGAGACGCAGCAAAATTCTGCGAATTTTGATACGTCTCTACATTAAATCTTAAGGACCACTTCTCCTCTTCAAAATTTATCATTACTTTTGCATTCTAATCATTCAAGAAATGAAAAATAGGATATTAACTTTATTATTACTTTTTACGTCGGGAGTAATCTTTGCTCAACATTCATGCGGTCTTAAAGGCATCGTCAAAGATGCTGGCAGCAAGGAGGCTCTGACTGGCGTCACTGTTTTTGTCGAGTCGTTGAAAAAAGGAACATCGACTGACATTGACGGTCATTACGAACTTTCTTTGCCTGAAGGTTCTTACGACATATCTTTTTCTTTTGTCGGTTATATCACTGAAACGCGACATGTCAGCATTAATAACTCTGTCAAGACATTGGACATCAATCTTAAAGTCGATAATAAAATGCTCGACGAGGTCGTGATTTCCAGTCAGCGCAAGGATGCGAATGTCAGAGAGTTAAAGATGAGTGTACAGACCATCGACATGGTGAGAATCAAGAAGATTCCTGCGCTGATGGGCGAAGTCGATGTCATCAAGACTATACAACTTATGCCTGGTGTGCATGCCGCATCTGAAGGCTCATCGGGATTCAGCGTACGCGGCGGCAACCCCGACCAGAATCTCATTCTTTTAGATAACGTGCCTATTTACAACGCGTCTCATTTCTTGGGTTTCTTCTCTATTTTTAACAACGACGTGATAAAAGACGCTACTTTATACAAAGGTGACATCCCTGCGATGTACGACAGCCGTCTCTCTTCAGTGCTAGACATCACCACATTAGATGAAATTCCACATAAATTCAATATGCAAGGTGGCATCGGCGCACTGACAAGTCGCCTCACATTAGGCACGCCGTTCAACAAAAGCAGAAGCGCATTCTTAATCGGTAGCCGTATCACTTACGGCGGTGTATTAGCGTGTAACTTGATTAAAAGACTGAGAGGTAACTCATTGCATTTCTACGACTTCAACGCAAAGATAATGCATACTATAAACAACAAAAACAGAGTCTTCATCTCGACATATCTCGGCGATGACGTATTGGGTGTAACAGATTTGCTGACAATGAAATACGGAAATAAAAACGTCACTGCTCGATGGAACCATATCTTCAACGACAAGCTGACTTCCAACTTATCTTTGTTTTACACCAATTATAGATACGATATCGGCATCGATATGGATCCTTACCAATTCAATATCATAGCTGGAATTGAAGATGTGTCTGCAAAATACGATTTTACTTATCTGATGAATGACAATATTACGTCACGCTTCGGTGCTGCAGCTACCTTCCACCAATATGGACAAGGTAAACTGAAAGATGAGACTGGCTCAATTGCTAATCTTCTCGGCGTCGACCCAGCGAGTGAAGTCGTCCGTAAAGGATTGGAATATGCTCTTTATTATACAAACGATCACAAATTAGGGCCTTTGTTTTCAATACGTTACGGGCTTCGTCTTTCCATGTTTCAAAATATAGGCAAAGAAACACTCTTCCTCTTCGATGACAAATACGAATGTTACGACCAGATTGATTACGGCAAAGGCGAGATTTTCAACACACAAATAAACCTTGAACCTCGCCTTGGTGCGATTTATCAAATCAATGAGTTTTCTTCAATAAAAGCTTCATACCTCAGAACGGTTCAATATGCGCAAGTCGCGACAAATGCGACAGGCGGCATTCCTTTCGACCTCTGGTTTCCTGCAAGTCCTAACATCGAGCCTCAGAAATGTGACCAATTTGCTTTGGGTTACTTCCGTAATTTCTTGAATGACGAGATAGAGACTTCCGTTGAAGTTTATTACAAGAAAATGCACAACGTGATTGACTTCGTCGATAATGCTTCTTTTATCGGCAATCTGTATATCGACGGCGAAGTAAGAAAAGGTAAAGGCTACGCTTACGGCATCGAGTTTTTAGCTAGAAAAAACTTCGGTGATTTCTCCGGCTGGATTTCTTATACTTACAGTAAATCAATGAGAAAGACTCCTGGAATCAACTTTGACAGAGAATATATCTCCCCTTACGACAAGCCTCATAACATCAGCATTGTCTTAAACTACGCTTTCAACAAACGCTTCGACGTGTCTGCGACTTGGGTTTATACAACAGGACAACCTGTGACATATCCTTGCGGAAAATATACAATAGACGGAATAACATACGCCATCTATGACGGAAGGAACAATAGCCGCTACCCTGATTATCACCGTCTTGACTTGTCAGCAACGATAAAATGCAAGGAAAAGAAAAACTGGCAGGGCGAATGGAACTTCTCGGTCTACAACGCATACGGACGTAAAAACGTATGGGCGGTCTTATTCATACCTGAAGGTAACACCATCAGCACTCAAAGTGTCGCGCTTTTCTCATTCATTCCTTCCGTCTCATATAACTTCAAATTCTAAATGCCATGAAAAAACATCTTACCTTATTCATATTAGCTATATCATTTCTGATGACATCTTGTATTGATGATTTTAAAATCGATACTGAAAACGGAAAACATCTCGTTGGTATAAATGCTTATTTCACAAACGAATACAAAAAACATCAGATTGTCATAAGCAAAACCACCGATTTTTATTCTGAAGATGAAGCCGAGATGATTTCTGGTGCTGAAGTTTTCATCCATGATGGTGTTGACACCATATATTTTAAAGAAACAGAAAGAAAAGGCTATTACGAAACAATTGATTCTGTGGCTGGTATCGTAGGAAAGACATATTATCTCTCTGTTAATATCATTGATGAAGATGGCTTACATAACTATTACTCACAATCTAAGATGAGAGAGAATATCAGTCAAATTGACTCCATGGCCGTAAAAGAAATTGAAAACACTTTCGCTAATAATTTCATGGAAAATGTAAACAATACTACAACAAGTCTATATCCATATTTCCAATCTATTGATGACCCTGATGTTAGTTATCTGATAAATATCATCGTCAACGACACAATTCTCAAGGACAATTCATTTTTAAGTTGCAACAGCATTTCTTTAAAGCATCTGTCCGGAATGTATTTCAACGGCACTGAAATGGTAAGTTTGGTCGGCGAACAAAGCGTACATACTTTCAAGACAACACAGACTTATTATGACAATGACAGCACATACGTTTATGATATGAACTATTACCCAATAGTTGAAGATGGCGACAAAGTAACCCTATGCATATATAGCGTCAACCCAGAATTCATCACATACCAAACAGATATTATGAGCAGTTTTGGATCCAATCCGATGATGGGAATGCCGTATAATGTCGCCACAAACATATACCCTGGCGGTACTGCAGTAGGCTTTTTCGAAGCAATGTCAGTCACAAAAGGTAGTATTATATACTGATAATCAAACAATAAAAAATATTTTAAAAAAAGTTTATTTTTTTGTTGGAACATAAGAAATAAATCGTATCTTTGCAGCGTCTTTTTAAGGCAAGTTCTTAATGACAGATTGGGGGAGTCGCATAGTGGCAATTGCAACAGACTGTAAATCTGTCCTCGGATGAGTTCGGTGGTTCGAGTCCACCCTCCCCCACGAAAGAAGCACTTCAAATGAAGTGCTTTTTTTGTTTTAATGCACAAACATTTAAAATTGAAAATTGAAAACTGAAAGTTGAAAATTATCAACTGCAAATTGAAAATTGATAAAGATGTCTGATATCGAAAACAAATCCAAAATAATCCCAGTGCTGAGCATCAATGCTTCAGATTCTCTTGGATATGTTGGCATCCAAGCCGATATCAGAACCATCACCTCTCTCGGGCTCTACGCCGTGACAGCAATAACATCAATCGACTTAAACGACTTTCCTTCTGAATTGATAATATCACAAGTCAAGAATATCGTCAGTTCCATGCATCCAAAGGTCGTTAAACTTGGATTGATTCGTGATGCTCAAACTATTAAAGCAATTAGAAATGAAGTCATTGGAGCGAAAAGCATCGTCGTGGCTCCAGGAATATTTTCATCAAACGGCGAGCAACTTATTCCAGACGACGCCATCGAAGCAATGAAACGGCATCTCATTCCGATTGCGTCAATTCTAATTCTACGCAGTAAGGAAGCCGAGAAATTGCTGAATATCAAAATCAATACCGACGACGATATGATAAAAGTCGCTCGTACATTTATTGATATGGGCGCGGAATCTGTCTTGTTAAGAACATCGAAACACAGCGACGGACTGCTCACCACTTTGCTTTATGAAAACGACAAGGCGCATTTCTTCACCTCGCACAACACCGAGGGCTGGCAGAAACATGGCATTGGCGGCGCGCTCTCATCAGCGATAGCTTCTCGCCTCGCCTATGGCGACAACATCATCAACGCAATAAAAAACGCTCACGATTATATGCATAAGCAAGTCGTCTATGCCGTTTCAAACAAAGAGACAGAGTCACGCAAGACTGTAATTTACAACCAGTTCTTATCATTACTAGCAAAATATTACAACATATCACACTCGGTTTCATTCTACGCCGACAAACTCTGCGTAAGCACGCGTTATCTCTCACAGATAACCAATATGTTTCTGAACTGCAGTCCCAAAGACGTCATCGACGATTATCTTTTAAAAGAGGCCAAAATATATATCGAAACGACCAATCTCTCCATACAAGAAATCGCCTACAAACTCGGATTCTCTTCACAGACAATGTTTTCCATTTTCTTTAAAAGAAAAGAAAAATGTTCGCCAGTGGAGTTTAGAACTAAGAACTTTGAACTTTAACCGTTGACTGTTGACCATTGACTGTTGACTTTTTTTTGGTGAGCCCTGAAAGGGCGAAACATATTTTGTATATGACAACGCCTTTTCAATTTCCAACTTTCAATTAAGCATTATGAATTATGCATTATGAATTAATTTTATGGCGTTCCGGCTATCGCCGTCGGGCTTTCCGCTATATCTTTTTCCGCTGCGCTCCAAAAGGATGCCGCTCCAATCCCTAACGCATTGGCGGCGATTAAAAATTGAAATTTGAAATTTGAAATTTGAAAACTGAAAATTAACTTTCCATTTTCAACTTTCCACTTTCAATTTAAAAAAACTAATAACTCCTAACTAATAAGGCGTTGCCTTATCCTATATCTGTTTCGCCCTTTCAGGGCTCAAAATTGCCTTCGACAAGCTCAGGCACCAGTTCAACGGCCAACAGCCTTAGTATTTTTTTATTTTCAGAACTAAATTTTATAAAATCGGAACAGAAAAATTCGTTTCTTATTTTAAATTCATTCTTTTGCAGCAAAATTTTAAAAACTGTTAAAAATGAAAGAAAGAATAGAAAAGAATCGTAACCTTGCTGAGTTATTAAAAGGTGGTGTTATCATGGATGTCACAAATCCAGAACAAGCTCGTATCGCAGAAGCTGCTGGTGCAATGGCAGTTATGGCTCTTGAAAGAGTTCCTGCCGACATCAGAGCTGCAGGCGGTGTGTCACGCATGAGCGACCCTAAAATGATAAAAGAAATCCAAAAAGCTGTGTCAATTCCTGTCATGGCAAAATGCCGCATCGGTCATTTCGTTGAAGCACAAATCCTTGAAGCCATCGGCATCGACTATATCGACGAAAGCGAAGTCCTCTCTCCTGCCGACGACGTTTTCCATGTCAACAAGAGACAATTCAACGCTCCGTTTGTGTGCGGCGCTCGTGACTTGGGCGAGGCTTTACGTCGCATCAGCGAAGGCGCGATGATGATAAGAACCAAAGGCGAAGCTGGCACCGGCGACATCGTACAAGCCGTACGTCACATGAGAATGATGCAATCTGAAATCAGAAGAGTCGTCTCTCTCAACAATGATGAGTTATATGAAGTTGCAAAGGAATTGAGAGTTCCTTTTGAATTGATACAATACGTTCACGATAACGGCAAATTGCCAGTTCCTAACTTCGCTGCTGGCGGCGTTGCGACACCTGCCGACGCAGCTTTAATGATGCAACTCGGAGCTGAAGGCGTGTTCGTGGGCAGCGGCATCTTCAAGAGCGGCGACCCAATGAAGAGAGCAACTGCCATCGTGAAAGCCGTTGCAAACTACAACAATCCTGAAGTCTTGGCAGAGTTAAGCGAAGACCTCGGAGAAGCAATGGTCGGCATCAACGAAAGCGAAATCAAGATTTTGATGGCAGAAAGAGGAAAGTGATAGGTTGTTGGCTATAAAAAAAACTGCGAGAAAAAATCTCGCAGTTTTTGTATCATTTACCTTTGGCTTCAAATTGAATACTTCCACTCACGTCGTAGTTTGCTTCATCTAATCCTGAAATATTGATTCCACAAGTTCCTGTTGCAAAAGTGGATTTCCAATTCAAAATCCTTGAATTATAGATTGATACAGTAGGGCTCTTTAATTCTATATCGCAATATATCATACCATATTCTGGAGAATAAAGCACACCATCGTAATTAACGTTCTCAAATTTCAATCCTAAGCCATCGCAATATCCTTCAAAAAACAACTCGCTAAATTCACCATTTACGCCATTGATTTGCATCGTGACATTACCCTCATCATCTTTCGCTGTAATAACAGCTGTTGTTTCAATCACTTCAGTTGCTATTGGCAAGATACTATTTCCGTATTTAACACTAATGTTCGGAGTTATCTTAATATTATACTCACCAACAACCTTTTCAGTATAGTCTGTATTATCAGGACCACATGATGACAATGCAAGCATACAAAATGCTAACAAACAATAAATTAAACCTTTAACTTTCATAATGATATTTTTTAAGTATAGAGACACATCTATAAAATGCGTCTCTATAACGATTAATTCATTTAAATATTATCAAGAACTCCTCAATTCTAAGTTTTTGAATTTCTGAGTTTTTGAGTTTTTATTTAACAATTATTCTACAATTTCTTACATCACTGCCAGCAACGACTTTAATCACATAAACGCCTGCTGTTTCAATGCCTTCGATGAAATCTGTATCAGCATATTCCGCGACTTTAGCTCCGACTGAATTATAAACCTCTACTCTATCGTATGTCATTCCGAGATTGATTTCAGCATTTACATTTGTAGGATTTGGATAAAGATTGAACATAGACTTATCATTTGCGGAATTTATTTCACCAATGCCTTCATCATCTTCTTCTCCATTTTCTATACTGTCAGCGCCTTTTGTCAACCATTCAAGGCTGAAGTTGTAGAACACAGTGCTATAGTTATCTTTTCCTGTGTAAAAATCTTCTTCAACATAAATGCCGATTGTGTTGTCTGGCAAAATACACAATGAAGAATATGCCGAGCTGTAAGGCACTATGCAACGTGATGTTGGCCATGATTCACCTTCATCATAACTAACGAATACTGTGACATTTTTTCTTTCTGTTCCCACTGGCACTGAATGAAGAAGTCTGTTTTTATCATCGCCATTGTTTACTGAAGTGTAACGAATCAAATCGCCATTACATGCAGGAGCTGTGATATCGTACCATGTATATGGAACTGCTCTCCATGTCAAGCCACCATCACTAGAAATGTTATACCATCTGTTTCCTCCATGTCTGATGCTCATCAAGATACGACCATCAGCAAGTTCTGTAACCTTAGCTTCATCGCCGCCAACAGAAGCACGACCCGACACATTCCATGTCTCGCCATTGTCATCTGAATAGACTACATAATTATATAAGGTGTTGTTATTACCGCTTTCTCTAATAGCTGCCACAAACATAATTCTGCCTGTAGATGTCAACAAACCATTACCAGAACCGAAGAATGAAGCATACCAGTTTTTACGAACTGGATCTGTACAATCTTTACCATAGATAAAATGTGTAATAACTTCTGGCTCAGTCCAAGTCTGGCCGTTATCGTTACTTCTCACCATATAAGAATTCTGAGGAACATTTGGTGTTGAAGTCCACAATCCTTGACCGCCAACGAACACTGCCAACAAACCGTTTTCATCTTTTGAATGAACGAGAGCTGCGTCGCCGTAACCTTGGAATCTTCCAGTGCCTTGAGCGATTGTTATTGGTTCGCTCCATGTGTGACCACCATCAGTACTTCTATTGCAAATGATGTCAATATCTTCTGGAAGGTCGGTGTTGTTATATTTACGTTTGTCGGTGAAAGCTACGATAGAACCGTCTTTTGCAGTGATGACTGCTGGAATACGATAGTTTGAAGAATTGTAATCTCCAGGACGAAGCAATGTTGTACGAGCCAAGATGATTTCACGACGACCTGTTGGTGAAGGTGATTTCACTTCACAAGTCTCATTATCTGTAGTAACTGACAACAAAGACATATCTACGAAGTTACCTTCAGCAGCGTCTTCTGCTACATTGACTGTCAACCATAAATAGTTAATGCCTTTTAACAAAGAACCATCAAGTTTACATTCAAAATCGCCTTCTGACGGAACGCAGCTACCGATCAAAGTCGCTGTCTCCATGAATCTGCCGTTAGTATAATCTTTTAGTCCTGTATTATAAACTCTTATTTCTTCTACATCAGAAATGTTTGTGGTTCCTTCTAAATTAAGTTTAACTGATTGTAATGCAACAGATTCTTCACCTTTATACTGAACCGAAGCCTTCAATATCAATTCATTTACGTTAGCACGTGCTGTAAGTTGCGTCTCTTGTTTTAAAATCACATTCACTTCTTTTTGCGAAAAAGATGTCAAAGAAATAAATGTCAATAAAACTAATGTTAAAATTTTTCTCATAATATAGTGTTAAATTATTATTTCTTCATTATAAATTTCAGCAAAGCCTCGCAACCTTCGCTAACATCGTCCCATGTAGCTTGAAAATCGCCTGTATACCATGGATCTGCTACGTCTGCAGGACGAGAAGTGTAATCCATCAAGAGGGAGATTTTACCTTGTGGGTCGTTATTCAACATATTTTTAAGATTACGGATATTGCTTTGATCCATCGCGACGATATAGTCGTAATAGTCGTAGTCTCTTTTTGTTATCTGACGAGCAGTCTTGCCCTTACAATCGATTCCATGCTCAGCGAGTTTCTGACGTGCTGGCGGATAAACTGGATTACCGATTTCATAAGTCGATGTAGCTGCCGAAGCGATTTCAAATTCGTGTGATAAGCCAGCTTTCTCCACTATGTCTTTCATCACGAATTCCGCCATCGGACTTCTACATATATTGCCGAGGCACACGAAGATTATCTTTTTCATATTATTTCTTATTGATTACAAACACATTTCATAAATCTTAACAATATCTTCTTTTGTCAGAGGTTTAAAACCTTTCAAGACAGCACCGCCGCAAGCTTTCTCTGCCATATCTTCGAAATGTTCTCTTCCGATGCCGAGTTCGCTTAAAGTGCTCTTGAGTCCTAATGTCTTGAAGAAGAAATCGTATAATCTCTGGATACCTTCTTTTGCAATCGCCATATCATCTTGATTAGCATCGACGCCAAACACATTCACAGCAAACTGTACATATTTAGAAACGTTAGTCTCGTCGAGGCAATATTCCATCCAGCGAGGTGTGAGGATTGCGAGGCCGAGACCGTGAGTGATGTCGTAATAAGCAGAAAGCTGATGTTCCATTGGGTGACAGCTCCAAGCCTTAGCTCTTCCGCCATTGATAAAACCGTTGATAGCCCATGAAGAAGTCCACATCAGGTTAGCGCGAGCCTCATAATTATCAGGAGTTTCCATCGCAACAGGAGCGAATTTCACAACAGTCTTTAACATACCTTCCATGAAAGCGTCGAGCATGAAAAGGTCTTTGTTCATATTGAAATAAACCTCCATGATATGCGACATGATATCGACAGAACCGCAAGCTGTCTGATATTGACTTACGGAATATGTCAATGATGGGTCGAGGAAAGAAACTTTTGGAAGGAGATTTGGGTCAAGGCGACCGATTTTATCGTCGGTTTCTGGATTGCTGATGACCGCTGCTGTATCCATTTCAGAACCTGTAGCTGAGAGAGTTAATATTGTAACGATAGGCAGCGCTTTGTTTATAGGAGCTTTTTTCTCGTTCATGAAGTCCCAAGCGTCATGCTCTACGCAAGCTGCAGCCGCCATGATTTTAGTAGCGTCGATTGTAGAACCGCCGCCGACTGCAAGCAAAACATCAATGTTGTTTTCTTTACAAAACTGTGCACCTTTTCTCACAGAGTCGATACGAGGATTTGGCTCGATGCCTGAGAGTTCAAAGACTTCGAGACCAGCCTTCTTCATCTCTTCCATAATTCTGTCGTAAAGACCGTTTTTCTTGATAGAACCGCCACCGTAAGTCATCAAGACGCGTGTTCCGAACTTGCTTAATTCTTCACCAAGGTGAGACAACTGATTCTCACCGAAATATACCTTTGTAGGAATGTTATATACGAAATTATTCATGATATTAGATTTTCTACAAAGATACGAAAAGGCGAAAGATAAAAGACTAAAGATGAAAGATTTTTAACGTATTTTTTAAAGTCACCTAGTCTCCTAGACAGCGAGTCACCTAGTCAATTCTTCACGAAGTTTTTTCAGCAATAAAGGTACACCAACCGCACCACGTTCTTTGATGTGAGTCAGAGGATTTTTAATCATTGAGGTATCAGGCATCCCTGGGTCAACCAAATAAATCGGCACTTGTCTATCACGCACATAATATACCAATGACGCTGCAGGATAAACTGCCAACGATGTTCCCACGACTATCAAAATATCAGCTTGTTCAACGATGCTGCTCGCGAATTCGAACATCGGCACATCCTCACCGAAGAACACAATATGAGGTCGTAACAAGGCTCCATCTTCGGCACGCTCATCAAGACTCTGCTCCCAGCCTTTGATGTCGTATATAAGTTCAGGATTTTGTTCGGAACGCAATTTCATCAGCTCGCCATGAAGATGCACCACACGAGTAGAACCAGCCTGTTCGTGAAGGTTATCGACATTCTGTGTTATCACGCAGACATCAGCCCACTGTTCCATCTCGGCGATAGCGATATGACCAGCATTAGGTTTCTTAGTCAATGATTCCTTACGACGTAAATTGTAGAACTCTACAACTTTTTCTCTGTTATTTCTCAATGCCTCTGGAGTACACACTTCTTCAATACGATAATTAGCCCAAAGACCGTCAGCATCACGGAATGTCGCGATACCACTATCGGCGCTGACTCCAGCACCAGTAAACACCACTATATTTTTCTTTTTGTTCATAATATAATTTTACTTAATACAAAGATTGTTACTTCCCTCGTATTTGCTCATATTTCACTTCATCTTTATAATAGTGTAGATTTTCCTATAACACTCCGCTTTCACCTCCACTTTCATAGGATAAGCCCTTGATGACGACGGCATTCGCCAGAAGTTAATGGTTCTATCTTTATAAATTATCTCCGTCTTCTCTCCCACTTTCGGTTCTTCACACTGGAAAATATCAATGATTATATCTGTCGCTTTTTGTCCTGTAGTCACAATATTTTCACATTCAGGCAATGACTCTAATAAAGCTTTGACATCAGTCTGCTTCACGACTTTCAGGAATTTGTCAGAAGCATTATCTTTCAGACGAATGACTTCCGATGCTGTGTCATATAAAGCGAATCCTTCGTCTTTACAAAATGAAACTATTTTGTCTTTATCGAAACGTTTCTCTCCTTTTATTTCAAAATGATGCTTGTCGTTATAAAACACAATTCCCCAGATTCTCCACATATCGTTTATCCAGTTAGGATAAAAGAACTCCATCGACCACTTCTCTTTCTTAGGAGGGAAACTGCCAAGCATGAGAATCCTGGCGTTCTCTGGAAGAAACGGCTGCAAAGGATGAGATTCAATTGTATTATTGTTCATACTAGCTAATCAAAATACTTCTTTCGTAAAGGAACCTTGGTTCGAATCCTATTTCATTATTCCAGTCAACTGTAAAATGATCTAAAGTAAAAGATTTAAAATATTCTAAATCATGTAATTTTCGACAAACACCTTTTCCAATCAACGGAGCAAAATCCATCAATCTGACTTCTTCATTATTAAATGTCAATCTTAACACATAATTTTCGACATATTCTGCTTTTACTATTTTTAAAATTATATTGTCCATAATTATTTCAATGGTTCTATTTTATTTGCCAATTCAAAATTTGAAAGCAACCTCCAATTTTCCAACAGTTCTTCTTTATGAATATCAAGCCATTCATAAACTAATTTCAATTCACGTCTTGGCAAAGAGCCAGTCACTATCCCCTCTTCTATTGTTATCACAGCTTCGTAATCATTATACCAAACGTGAAAATGTGGCGGATTATGATCATCAATATACATATAGATTATAATCCCATAAAATCTGCTAATTTCAGGCATACACATTAAATTAAGATTTCACTATTTTGATTTTACTTTTGCAAAGATATAATTTTACATATAAACGTTCTAAACAAAAAAAACAATCTTTGCTATTCGAAAACAAAATTAATACTTTTAACACCCTTTTGTCAAGAGTTTAACACAAGTATTTTTCGATTTTAACAATTTTTAACATAAACGTTAACGGAATTAAGAAATTTATGTTAATGTTTGTTAAGACTACAAGTTTTTTTTAGTTAGGAGTTAGGAATTAGGAGTTAGGAGTTGAGGGTATGAGGAATTGAGGAATTGAGGAATATCTCGCGTAGAGGCGCACGGACATGCAAATATTTAATTAGGAATGTGAGATTAGGAGTTATTTGTTCAATGTTCGTGACTTGGAGTTAGTAGCCGCCAAAGAAGCGTTAGGGATTGGAGCGGCATCCTTTGGGGAGAGACGCAATATTTTGCGTCTATACATTAGCAGAAAGCCCGACGGCAAAGCTGTGAGCAATTTTTCTAGATTATTAAATTACGCCTTCTAATTTCGTGGACAAAAAAGTTTCGTGCCAATTTCGTGCCTTTTCGTGGATAAAAAAAATTTCGTGCTAATTTCGTGTCTTTTCGTAGATAAAAAAAACGACGCCACTAGTGACGTCGTTTATATCGTGGACAAAGACTGTTGTCTGTTGTCCGTAGTCTGTTGACAAATCAATCTATTCTGCAGCAGAGGTTTCTGTCGCCGAATGCGTCATCGATTCTTGTTACGTGTGGGAAGTATTTATCTTGAACATCGCTCTTGTTAGGGAAACCAGCTTCTGAACGTGTGAATGGGAATTCCCAGTTGTCAGCCATCAACATTTCTGCTGTGTAAGGAGCGTGTGAGATAACGTTGTTACCTTTTTCTGCCTTGCCGCTTTCGATGTCAGCGATTTCTTGACGAATCTTAATCATAGCGTCAACGAAACGATCTAATTCTGCTAATGGTTCACTTTCTGTTGGCTCGACCATCAATGTTTCGTGAACTGGGAACGCAACTGTTGGAGCATGGAAACCATAGTCCATCAAACGTTTAGCGATGTCGATAGCAGCAACGCCAGTAGCTTTGTTGATACCGTTGATATCGAGAATCATTTCGTGAGCGACGTGACCGTTGTTACCGGTATAAAGGATTGGATAATAATCTTTCAATCTATCTTTGAGGTAGTTAGCATTCAAGATAGCCATCTTTGTTGCTTCTCTTAAACCTTCACCGCCTAACATCTTGATATAAGCGTAAGAGATGGTGAGGATTTGTGCGCTACCGTAAGGAGCCGCAGAAACAGCGCCGAGTTTTTCGTTATATGTAGCGAGGTTGAGGTGAGTTGGCAAGAATGGTACCAAGTGAGCTGCAACGCCGATAGGACCTACGCCTGGACCGCCACCGCCGTGAGGGATAGCGAATGTCTTGTGTAAGTTGAGGTGGCAAACGTCAGCGCCGATGAAGCCTGGGCATGTGAGGCCAACTTGAGCGTTCATATTAGCACCGTCCATATAAACTTGACCGCCGTTGTCGTGAACTATCTTCATCAAGTCGCGGATACCGTCTTCATAGATACCGTGTGTTGAAGGATAAGTTACCATGAATGCTGCGAGATCGTCTTTGTATTGTTCAGCTTTTGCCTTAGCATCTTCCATGTCGATGTTACCGTTAGCGTCGCATTTAACGACAACTACTTGCATACCTGCCATAGCTGCTGATGCTGGGTTTGTACCGTGTGCTGATGCTGGAATCAAGCAGATGTTACGATGACCTTGGCCGTTAGCTTCTTGGTAGCGACGGATTGTCAAGAGGCCTGCATATTCACCGCTAGCACCTGAGTTAGGCATGAATGACATACCAGCGAAGCCTGTGATTTCGCAGAGGTCTTTACCTAATTCGTTGATGAGTTCTAAGTAACCTTCAGCTTGGTCTGCTGGAACGAATGGGTGGATGTTAGCGAATTCTGGCCAGCTCAAAGCGAACATTGATGTTGCTGAGTTGAGTTTCATTGTACATGAGCCGAGAGGAATCATAGCGCGGTTCAAGCTTAAGTCACGGTCTTCCAATTGTTTCATATAACGCATCATGTCTGTTTCGCTGCGATATTTGAAGAATACTGGCTCTTGTAAGTATGATGATGTACGTTGCATGTCAGCAGCGATGCCGTTGAATGTGCCGCAAACTGCTGGGTCGCAAACGAAGTCTTCGTGTTGTTTACCGAGAACTTCACAAACGACAGCAACGATTTCGTTAACGTCTTCTAATGATGTTGTTTCGTCTAAGCTGATAGCGAAATGTTGTTTGTCGATGATACGGAAGTTCATCTTATGTTGAAGAGCTACTTCATTGACTTTGCATGTGCAGAAGCCTTCTGGCAATTCGAAATGTAAAGTATCGAAGTAAGAATCGTTAAGTTGTTTAACGCCGTACTTTTGCATTTCTTTATCGAGGACGCATGTCAATATATTAATGTGACGAGCTATTTCTCTGATACCTTCAGCACCGTGGTAGATTGCGTAGAATCCTGACATGATACCGAGGAGAGCTTGAGCTGTACAGATGTTTGATGTAGCTTTTTCGCGTTTGATATGTTGTTCACGTGTTTGTAATGCGAGACGGTAAGCCGGGTTGCCGAGAGCGTCTTTTGAGATACCGATAATACGGCCTGGCATTTCACGTTTGTAAGCGTCTGTTGTTGCGAAGAAACCTGTGTGAGGACCGCCGAATGCCATTGGCAAACCGAAGCGTTGGCTTGAACCTACTACAGCGTCTACGCCCCATTCACCTGGAGGTGTGATGAGAGCCAAGCTCATAAGGTCAGAAGCAACTGCTACTTGCATACCTTTTTCTTTCCATGCTTTAACTTCTTCGCTATAGTTGATAACACGACCGAATTGGTTTGGACATTGAACTAAGATACCGAAGTATTCTTCACCTGCGCTGAAGTTCTTGACATCGTCAACAACTACTTCAATGCCTAAGTGATATGCTCTTGTCTTGATAACGTCGACTGTATGTGGGAAAACGTCGTTAGCAACGAAGAATTTGTTAATGCCAGCTTTAACTTGAGCGCGGCTGCGGCTGTGCCAGAACATCAACATAGCTTCTGAAGCTGCTGTTGCTTCGTCTAACAATGAAGCGTTTGCCAATGGCATAGCTGTCATGTCGCTGATAACTGTTTGGTAGTTCAAGAGAGCTTCAAGACGACCTTGTGAAATCTCTGCTTGATATGGAGTGTATGATGTGTACCATCCTGGATTTTCAAGAATGTTACGTGTGATAACACCTGGAGTGATTACGTTGTAGTAACCCATACCGATGTAACTTCTGTAAATCTTGTTCTTTGCAGCCAAAGCTTTAAGATTACCGAAGCATTCATATTCATTCAAACCTCTTCCGATATTTAAACCTTCTGGAAGACGAATGTCTGATGATATAATTTCGTCAATAAGTTGATCTGTTGATTCAACGCCAATAACCTCAAGCATTTTCTTTACGTCAGCTTCTGTTGGTCCATTGTGACGTTTAATGAAATTGTTGTTAATCATATTATTAGTTATTTAATGAAATACTTTTTTCTTATTCCGCAAATTTAGTTTTTTTTTCTTATTATTACCACTTATCATCAAAGAAAATTTATAATTTTGCTGAAAATAATTAAAATTAACATTTATGAAAAAAATAGCTTTATTTCTGTTAGGTTTTTGCCTCATTTTATCATCATGTAAAAATAGAAACAGATATGAAATCAATTATGATGGACCTGCAACTATTGATATTGTGCTATTGGAAGAATTAGGTTTAAATGTAACATCAGACTATCCTCTCACCTATTATTCGGATAATGAACTCGTAGTAACAGTTTCAGAAAATGGTGTTATTCTTGGAAAGAATATTGGCGAAGCTAATGTGGTTATTTCTAACGCTGAAAGTACATTAACATTAAAAGTTATAGTCTCTCTTTTTGAAGAACCTACTCTGAACTTTTATTGCGACCAATCTTATATAGAGGAAGTTCACGGAACTCCAAAATACAAAAACGATTCTTTAATGATTTATGGCAGCGGCGAAGATTGGCATTCTTTTGCTGTATGGGAAATGGATTTCTTCTTTATTAACAATCAATATGCAGAAGCTGACCTTTACATAAGAAAGGACCTCAATGTCCGCGTAGATGAATATCTTAAAGGAAAATTCATTTATAAAAATCAGGTAACAGACGATGAAACAAATGTCACTTACGACATTTATCTTGACAAAGAAAATCCAGAAGACGCTACTGTTTTGGTTGGAAAAATCATGGACGCTGGTCCTTACAAAGACATATGTCTGTTCTACATTCCTTACGAACATAAAAGAAATTCTGACTATAACGACATCTTCAGTCGTGACAGAAGAAGAAAATAAAAAAACATTAACATAAAAAAAGTCGCTTCGATGAGCGACTTTTTTTTTGTTTTTATTCAGCTGATTCTTCTCTCTTGCTTTGACGTTTACGTTCAATTTCATCCAAGATAATCTTTCTCAAACGTAAGCTCTTTGGTGTTATTTCGAGATATTCATCATCTCTAATCATTTCCATATATTCTTCTAATGAGAAGCGTTTTGGTGGGATGAGAACAATCTTTTCATCTGAGCCAGATGCACGTACGTTAGTCAAATGTTTAGTTTTATTAACATTTAAAACGATGTCGTTTGAACGTGTGTTTTCACCGATGACCTCACCTGCATATACTTCTTCATTTGGCATTACGAAGAATGCGCCTCTGTCTTGCAATTTCCACAAAGCGTAAGGAACTGCGACACCAGTTTCCATAGCGATAAGAGCGCCTGTGTTACGTCCAGCGATTTCGCCTCTCCATGGCTCGTAGCCTTTGAGTCGTTGTGACATAACAGCCTCACCTTCTGTAGCTGTAAGCATATTGCTTCTCAAACCGATGAGACCTCTTGATGGAATTTCGAAGTCGATGTTCATTCTGTCGCCCTTAGGCTGCATGTTTGTCATCTCGCCTTTCTTAGCTGTAACGAGCTCAATAACACGACCTGCGAATTGTTCTGGCACCTGAACTGTCAATATTTCAATAGGCTCGCATTTCTTACCGTCTATCTCTTTCAAGATAACCTTTGGCTGACCGATTTGGAATTCATAGCCTTCGCGACGCATTGTCTCAATCAAAATTGAAAGGTGAAGAATACCACGACCGAACACCATCATTGAGTCAGGTGATGCAGTGTCTTCAATACGAAGTGCGAGGTTCTTTTCCAATTCTTTATATAAACGTTCACGGAGGTGACGTGATGTAACGAATTTACCTTCTTTACCAAAGAATGGAGAATTGTTGATTGTAAACAACATGCTCATTGTTGGTTCATCAACGTGGATTGGTGGCAATGCTTCTGGATTTTCAAAGTCAGCTACAGTGTCACCGATTTCGAAGTCTTCAAGGCCCATCACTGCAACGATATCGCCAGCTTTGATAGGGTTCTTTGTTCTTTCTTTTCCGAGACCTTCGAAAGTATATAATTCCTTGATTGTATTCTTTCTGATTGTACCGTCACGTTTGACGAGAGAAACATTCATACCAGCTTGCAAGATACCTCTCTTCAAGCGACCGACAGCGATACGACCTACGTATGAGCTGTAATCCAAAGAAGTGATAAGCATTTGTGGTGTACCTTCTTCGTACTTAGCTGCTGGAATATGTTCCAAAATTGTATCTAGGAGATATGAAATGTCTGATGTCACGTTTTTGTAGTTATCAGACATCCAGCCTTGTTTTGAAGAACCGAAAACTGTTGGGAAATCGAGTTGTTCTTCTGTTGCACCTAAGTTGAACATCAAATCGAAAACTGCTTCTTGTGTTTCTTCAGGATAACAGTTAGGCTTGTCAACTTTATTGATAACAACGATTGGTTTAAGGCCTAACAACAAAGCTTTTTCAAGAACGAAACGTGTCTGAGGCATTGGACCTTCAAAAGCGTCGACGAGCAAGATAACGCCGTCAGCCATATTAAGAACACGTTCTACCTCACCGCCGAAGTCGGAGTGACCAGGAGTATCGATGATGTTAATCTTTGTGCCTTTATAACGAACAGAAACGTTCTTTGATAAGATGGTAATACCTCGTTCTCGCTCAAGATCGTTATTATCCAACATCAAATCAGTTGTTTCTTGATTGTCTCTAAACAATCTCGATTGGTGTAAAATACGATCTACCAATGTGGTTTTGCCATGGTCGACATGGGCAATAATTGCGACATTACGAATACTATCCATCTAAATATTATTTAATTTGTTAAAATTCAAAAAAGTGAGCAAATTTACAAAAAAATGCTTTTGTATTTAAAATAATCTATCTAAAAATACACGTTTTGTTTCTATATTTTCTCCTATGTATAACAAATAGGCTTCTATCTCTTTTTCAACACCCATATCCTTCAATGCCACGACATAATTCTTCAATTGTTCGTAGTATTTCTCATGATGTTTTCCCGTCTTATAATCAATGAGTATCACCCTGTCTTCAAGCTCAGCATATCTATCGGGACGCACTATAGTATTTCCATTATATTTATCATATATCAAAATATCCATCTCATTCCTGACGATAGCGTCTTTGGAATATGCATCCTTGATTTCCTTTATGTTGACAATCTTTTCGAATTGCTCTTGCAATGCTTCTGCCTGTTGCTTGTCGATGCTGCCTTCATTGATATAAAAATTCAACACAGCGTCAACATCTTCGATAGTGTTAATTTTTGACAAGATATCATGAACCAGATTTCCCCACTCCTGAGGCAGATAATCGCCTTCGTCTTCAGCCCAGAACATAGTAGGATCTGGTTCAAAATCTAAAGAGTTCTTCCATTCCGAAGTCTGAGGAATATTTCCATAATCCAACTCTATGATATTATTCTGTTCTTGTTCCTTTTTATCATCAACAAACAAAATATCTCCCAACTCATACTTCACGCTTATCGTACCATTATTACGCACGAAGCGATTTTTTATCAAAGCAATATCTTCTTCCTCAACGAAATCTGCATTATTTCCATCTTCAGCATCAAAATAATCCACGAAGAAATTATAAGAACCTTCCGCACATTCCGAATTAGTGTAAACAAACAACAAATTTTTAGCACGTGTCATTGCTACATACATTATATTGAAATCATCGAAGGCTGCTTTTTCCACTTCATCAGAATAATGACTTTCCAAAACTGTTCCTTGCAGAGTATCTTTATTAATAGGTAAGACAAAACTATCAACGCCAGGCATATCTTTAAAGATTTCAAAATCTTTGGTTGGAAGCCATTTCTCACCACCTTTAAAGTCACCAGGCACTTTGGTAAAAGCGTATGGATACATGACAGCCTTAAACTCCAAGCCCTTAGACTTATGTATAGTCATAATGCTTACAGCATCTATGTCAGAATTTATCTTAAGATTCAACGAGCCAGACTTCTTGTCCCAATGTTCCAGGAAAGCGTCCACACCTTTATTCTCAGTGTTTTGCCATTCCAGAACATGATTCATAAAATACTGCAAGAACTCATCTTCTATGATATTAAAATTATAATTATCGATTATAGCGCAACATAAATCATACAAACTATACGACTTATATCTAAGTTCATATATAGAATCTAGATTAGCACTGTCATTCAACGCTTTTTGAATATCGTATGGTTCCGTATCACTACAAATATTTCTGTAAAACGAAAGAGCCAGCTTTGCCACATCGTTCTTGTCATCCTGCAAACATCTAAGCGTATATATAATCAGTCTCACTTTATCGGACGAATTCAGCATGATTGAGTCGGACGACATGACTGGGATATTATTCTTTGAAAGATAATCAGCAATATCAGAACCGTCACGATTATTTCTTACGAGAACAGCTATATCACTAAATCTAAATCCCTTATTTCTAAGATTATGAATATCATTGAGCATCGACTGCTTGACTTCATCTTTATACAGTTTCGTAGGTTTATCAGTATCTTCCGATAACTTATCCATATCGAAAATTTCAACACTCACATAACCTTCATAACCATCTTTTTTATTACACAGCTGTTCCATGCCATCATACACCTTGCTATAATTCTCAGATGTTAATTTATGTTTAGAAAGTTTGAAGAATGAGTTGTTAAAATCTATTACATTTTTCTTTGAACGATAATTATACCTCAAGGATTCTTTATGCAAGCTATTTCTTAAAGTATTTTCACATTCCGCGTAAAAATCATTATCCTCCGCAGCATATATCGAAGGTAGATTCATAATCTGCTCCACTTCCCCACTCCTGAAACGATATATCGCTTGTTTGGCATCACCAACTATAAGACTCATATTACCTTCAGAGAGACCATTATTCACCAAAGGAAGGAAATTATGCCACTGCAGAATTGATGTATCCTGAAATTCATCAATAAAGAAATGCTTGTAACGAGAGCCTATCTTCTCATATATAAAAGGTATGCTGCAATCGCCGAGAATATCCGATATTCTTTTATTAAACTCCGAAAGATGGACCTTGTTAGTCTCGTCTGTATATTGATTTATAACATTTAGCAAGACACTTCTCAAGGCGTACATATACAAGTTATTCCTAACGATATTGACGAGATGAATCTTTTTATGGTCATCAACAAGTTTTTTATACAAGCCGACGATATCGATTCCTGACTTATTAACATCCGCTATTGCCTGCTTATTTCCTTTTGTTGCGAACCAGTTTTTTTCGCCATCAAAAATGCTTTTAACAATGGAACCTACAAGCGATGATGTTTTCACATTGATATCAGCCTCAACCTTCATCAGTACCGACTGCAGGCCTTTCTTTCCATTGAAATAATCAGAGGAAACTAGACCAAATTCATCCTCGACATCTTTGATAGCCTTAACATCGTCAAGAACATCTTTTTTGCATTTCTTATAAAGATTATTAAGATATTCTTTGATTTTCTGATATTCATCTCCAGAAAATTCCTTCATGCTTATATTAAGAATCTCACCTTTCTTATAAGCACTCTCTTTTAGAAGTTTCGTAGCGAAGTCTTTTAACATAGCGTCTATGCGCAACGACTTCTCCTCATCCAGCTGAAACTCCATAAATTCCGTCAATATTTCTGTTAGAGACTTATCATCCTCGCCGATTTGGCTGTCTATACATTGAATCAATCCATCAAGAAGGTCATCATCATCGATAAGCACTTTATATTGAACTGGAAGGTTCAGTTCTTTGGCGAAACCGCGTGAGACCTGCTGGATGAAACTATCTATAGTTGAGATATTAAAATCGGAATAATTATGCAGAATATTATCATACAACAACTCCGACCTTTCAATCAAAGTATTTTCATCTATACCCAAGGCATTGATGATATCTCTTTTCATATTTTCATCAGGATTTTTGTTAATGAATCCATCGAGATATGAGAGCATCTTAGCCTTCATTTCATTAGCAGCTTTGTTAGTAAATGTCACAGCCAAAATATCTTTACATGAAAGATTACTAGAAGACAAGGAAAGTATAAGAAACTCTTTTACAAGAGTGTATGTTTTACCAGAGCCTGCCGAGGCTGTATATAATTTAAATTGTCCCTTATTCATCTTCTGTTTTTAGTTTTCTTATTTCTATTTTTTCTCGCAAAGATTTCTTTAAAGCTGTCAAAGCTTTGCGAGTAAGAAATACCTATTCCTTGTGTATAATCAGAATATGCTTCGTAAGAATAAGAAGAATAGTTACTGCTAAGGTTAGAATGGTTATAAGCCTTAAGGCTCAACCTATTAGTCAATTTCAATGTGATATCGAAGTCACCAACAATGTTATTGGTTCCAGATGCCACTTCGTTCCTTAAACCATTATACATACCAACGTTTCCTTCTATTGTAAGCCTGTCATCGAACAGCTGAGTTGACAGAGCCACCTCTAGTTCTTCTGCCGTCAAGTTATCTTCAGGAGTATAGCGCACACCGATATCGAAATCTTTGCTAATCTGTGACAGCCAGCTGCTCAATGAATTAGTTAACACGTTATAGTAGTTTGATGTGCCGATGCTATATAAGCTAGAACTAGAATATGAGAACGAACTTAACACCATCAAAGAAATGATTTGCTGTGACATAACAGCTTGGTTGGTTGTATCAATTATTGAGAAAACGGTATTGTTTATGTCATCTGTAGCATTAGGCAACGAAAGACCGAATGTGATTGTTGGGTTAGTAAGTTTTTCATTCAAATGCAAGATACAATCGACATTGACATTATTCACCATTGATGTTGAGTCTACCTCTATACCCAATGATGAGAGAGATGACTTGGTACGATAGCTACCGGTCACATTGATATCCGCATCATCAGCACGACCAGTCCAGGTGATTGTACCGCCACTCTTAATATCGAAATCACGTCTTACCAGATTCTGCAAATTAAAGTTAAACGCACCATCATCAATAACATAGTCACCATATAATGACAGCTGGTTTGACACCAATCCAAGTCGTATGTTACCAGTTCCATTAGCCGTGATATTGCCCATATTAGAAGGCAAATGAATGTTAACGTTTGCATCCTGAGTAACATCAGCATTGAGGTGTAATGTAAACTTCTTATCTTTTTTATTGTCTTCAACAATAGTCTTTAACGTATCGTTATCAGCTCTATCCTTAACAAAAATGATAAAATTATCATTAATCGATGATGTGTTTACCAATCTAATATCCAGAACAGTTCCTGGCATTGTATACGCATTGATGTTCATCACGATATCTTCTAACGGCCCGTCAATATTAAGGTCACCGCTTGCTATAACAGAACCATAAAATGATGAATTGTCATCGCCGAGCATATTCATTCCCAAGAAATTATCGAGTGTTGCATCCACATCGAAATTAAAATTCTTAAGATAATCGTGAGTAACCACACCTTTTGCCACAGCAATATTATCAAGAGTATCGACAAGAATAATATCTTGGAAATCTATTCTATTTTCAGAAAATCTAATATAACGATTAGAGTAATCTTCACCATATCCTGTCTTGTTAACAGCATAATAAGTATTGAGATAATCTATATTACATGCCGCATTATTAAGTTCTGCTTCGCCTATAATAATTGGCTTCTTCAAAGAACCGACCAAGCCCAAATCACCATTAAGATATCCGGAGACCCTACTCAACACACCTTTAGTGAAGCTATTTACGACTGAAATATCAATGTCATTTAAATCAAGATTAAAATCAATATTATCATCTCTAGAAGTGTAATATTTACCTACCAACGACAATACTTTATCATCAGAATCAAGTCTGACAACTTCCGTATCAATGTATATAGACGTATCGGGCGCATTCCAGTTTGCATCAACATATGCATTTCCAATCACGTGTTTATTAACGCCTAAATTTTTCACATCCAGATTTGAGAACAAAGTGAACTTTTCTGACAATCCCGATAATTTAACATTTCCATCAATGACACCATCCACGTCTATACCTTTGCTTGATGTCAGCAAATCGAAGTCAGAAACGTCAAGTTTGTTAAATTTCACATATAAAGTGTCTCTGCCTGTTCTAGGGAAATATCCGCCAACACTCATTGACTGATTTGCCGTATAAATGTCAAATTCATTGATAAATACCTTATTCTTTTTGAAATCAAGATAACATGTTGGAGACAGAGACCACACCGTATCGTTGACAATAACGTCAGAAGCAGACACTTGTAATCTTCCTCCTGTATTATTCATAACATACGAAGCATCGACAATACCTTTATTTCTGTCATCAGCCACATCATCATTCCAAGAAACATTCAACAACAGACTATCATTATGAGCATCTGCGTGAAATGCAAGGTTTTCCATTGAAAGCTTTATTGGATTTGATTCAGACTTATCTTTGATGATAAATTCTTTGACGCGAAGATTAGCCGTTGTCTTATCTTTATCTGTTTTATTTTTAAGATATACGTTATTAAATATCAAGCTATTATACATCAATACATCTGATTCTATTGTCGTATACAACTGATATTTGTCTGATGTGTATGTCGCTGTCAAATTAGTATTATCGCTAATTTTAAGTTGTGGCATTAACAAACGAGATAAAGTTTCAGTATCTTTAAAAGTCATATTAACATAAAAATCCTGAGTATTATCTTCCAATTTCACACCTTTATCAGACCACTTGTCAACATGAAAATGCTGCATGATATAATTCTTGAAAGAATTACCTATTGTCGCAAAGTTGATAATACCTTTCAAATCCATGTCGAAGAAATCATTAGTAATTAAGACATCTTTCGAATCGAAGTAATTCTCTGTCAGCTGAATATCCAGACTATCCATAAAATAATCGCCACGACTATCTGTATATGTTGTATTATCCAATGAAATGGCACCATACATTTTATCCAAGCCAAGACCTGTCAGATTCGCCTTGACATTAGTGCTGAGCACACTTTTCTTGTCATAATCAAGAAGTTTCATCTCATATAAATCAGCATCTCTGACATCAACATTAACATCGAAAGAAGGCACTTTTGACGAAATGTCCATCATTCCGTTAAAATCTACATTCAGCAATTCAGACTTCAAATCTGTAGAGGCTATAATCTTTTGGTTTTCAACACATCCTAAAATAGAAAATTCACGGAACTCCTCTCCTAACAAATTAAGCTTGTCAATATCCAGCATTATTTCCATATCAAGGTCTTGTTTTGTCAAGCCTTCTCCTTGCAAATCTGACAACATTGTTACAGAAATAACATCGTCAGCGCCTACTATTTCATCAACTCTCAAGTTATTAGCGTGAATTTTCAGGAAATAATAAGGCTTAGGTACAATCTTCAAATCATTATTCAATGCTCCATTTAGGGAGATATTACCAATATTTGTGTGAAGGTTGAATGTCGTATTGAAATTATTATGAAAACCATAGAACTCACCTGACAACATAGCATTTTTCAAAGAAGACAATTTTTCCGGCAAAGGAATCTTTCTTGTTGGAGTAGGTATTGCGAATTCAGAAATGTCTTCATACGTAAAATTCATCTTCTTGACATTACCAACAATGTGTGTTTCAAAGAAATTAGGCAGCCCTTTCATCTTGATATTACCTTCGAAATTGGTGCTGTCTTTAAAGGAAAAATTAAAATTATTAGCAGTAAAGTCTCTCACGAATCCTGTTATCAGACCTCTTATCTGCAGAGTATCAGTCATCTTTCCCATCGTCGGAGAAAAATATTTCAAATCACTAAGTGTAAGCTGTGACGGCCTGATGTTAGCAACTATCATTATGGAATCAACAAATTTCCTATAGCTTCCATAATCTTTATAAAGAAATTGCAAGTCCATATTCAATGACGTTGCTTGTGTTTCTACATTGAGATTCTTGAAGTCAATTCCTTGAGATGATACTGTGAATAATGATTTAGAACTAAAATCGTCCAAATCAAAGCCACATTTATCCATTGCAGAAAGCTTATCAAGATAACCTTTAACGACATTACCATCAAACGACAAGCTCCTGGCTGAAAGATTGATACTATCAATATCAAGATGAGAATAATCCATACTTAATATTTCAGGTTTATCTCTGTTTTGGTTCCAAATCACCACATGACCATCTTTCAAACTAAACTCATCAAGATATATAGTCTTAAAATCCTTGTTCTTTTCTTTTTTTTCAGAAGAGGCAAACATTTCAGAAACGTTCATCGATTCTTCTCCCTCGTATTCAATGATATTAACTAGGACATCTTCAATATCCAGATTTCTAAGCCTCAACTCTCTAGCAATGTCTCTAATCGACAATCTTGCATTCAATTTTCCGACATAAAACATTGGATTATGCTTCTTATCGTTAAACTGAACTTCCTCTGCATATACCCTAAAATTAGGTTTTATATAAAAAGTCTTGATTTTAACTTCCGTTTCAAAGTGATCAGAAAGGACGCCAGCGGCTGTACGAGCGAGCATACTCTGCACATTTACGTCGAGAATAACGGCGTATATACTCGCAAACAGAGCAAAAATTATCGCAATGACAATTAAAATGCTATGTATGATTGAATTCTTCGTATCTTTGTCCTTTCTTTTAATGCTTATGAACGAATATATTTTAGCCATCGAATCGTCATGTGACGACACTTCTGCAGCAGTACTAAGAGGTACGACTGTATTATCTAACATAATTGCTAACCAAGAAGTTCATCGCCAATATGGAGGTGTCATTCCTGAGTTAGCATCACGTGCTCATCAGCAAAATATCATACCTGTTGTAGACGCTGCTTTAAAACACGCAAATATAACAAAAAATCAGTTATCTGCAATAGCTTTTACACGCGGTCCTGGACTTTTAGGGTCACTTTTAGTAGGCACTTCATTTTCAAAGGCTTTCGCTCTTTCTATGGATATTCCACTCATCGAAGTAAACCACACAAACGGACACATTATGGCATTGTTCGCACAGGAGGAAAATGAGACCACCAAAGTGCCGGAATTTCCATTTTTATGCCTTGCCGTTTCTGGCGGCCACACACAAATCATAAAAGTCAACGATTATTTTGATTTGGAAATAATCGGCAAGACTATAGATGACGCTGCAGGCGAAGCTTTCGATAAAATTGCAAAGATTATGGGGCTCCCTTACCCTGGCGGTCCTATCATCGACAGATTAGCAAAAGAAGGAAATCCTAACGCCTTCTCTTTCAGCAAGGCCAACATTGCAGGACTCAACTACAGCTTCAGCGGCTTGAAAACCAGTTTCCTCTACTTCTTGCGCGACAGATTAAAAGAAGACAAGGATTTTGTCGAGAAAAACAAAGCCGATTTATGCGCATCAATACAAAGAGAAATAATTGAGACTCTGATGAAAAAACTCGTCAAGGCTACTAAAGAAACTGGCATCAAGCAAGTGGCTATAGCAGGAGGCGTGTCAGCAAACTCAGGACTTCAAAAAGCTATGCACGAAAACGGCAAACGTTACGGCTGGGAAGTCTTCATTCCTAAATTCAAGTTCAGCACAGATAATGCAGCCATGATTGGTATAGCTGGATACTTCAAATATAAAAGAGGCATGTTTGCAACACAAGACCAAACACCTTACGCAAGAACAACAACACAAAAATAATCAATATGGACTGGAAATCATTGCTTTCAGCACAGAGAGAACATAGCGACTATAAAAAAAGCGACATCAGAAACGCTTTCCAACGCGACTACGACAGAATAATATTTTCCAACATTTTCCGTCGTCTGCAAAACAAAACACAGGTGTTTCCTCTGCCTGGAAGCAAGATGGTCCACAACCGCTTGACACATAGTCTGGAAGTAGCTAGCGTCGGTCGCTCAATTGCTAAAATAGTTTCAAAAAGACTATGCGACAAATACGGCAACGATTTCCTTTATGACATCTTCGATATTGACACTATCGTCTCAGCTGCATGTCTCGCCCACGACCTAGGCAACCCTCCTTTCGGACACTCCGGCGAAGAAACAATCAGCAGCTACTTCAAAGAAGGAAACGGCAAAGACTTAGAAAGCATGATGCCCGCACATCAATGGTCCGACCTGGTTTCTTTTGAAGGTAATGCCAATGCATTCAGACAATTGACACATCAGTTCGCAGGCAGAAGACAAGGCGGCATGTCGTTGACTTACGCCACTTTAGCAACACTGATAAAATATCCTTATCCTTCATTTAACAAAAAAGGTAAAAAGAAATATAACATATTTCACTCAGAGATAGATACTTTCAAAAAAGTCATGGAAGGATGCGGAATCCCATGTCTCGATGAAGAAAGCCTAGCATACGCCCGCCACCCTCTTTCCTATATGATGGAAGCTGCCGACGACATCTGCTACCTAATTCTTGATATGGAAGACGCTCACAAAAGAGGAATAGTCAGAACCGAGACAATAGATGCTTTCTTTACATCTTTCTTCAAAGAAAACGAAACATGGTTCTTCAATAGAAAGGATGAAATTTACGAGACTGTAACCGACAATAACGAGAGAATGTCATTCTTGAGAGCTACTGCAATAAACAAGCTTGTCGATTGTGTATCAACAGTATTCATTAACAATTATGATGCAATAATGAACGGCTCTTTCAAAAATAGTCTCGTGCATCATTTACCTGAATTTGAAAATGACGCTCTTGAAAAATGTAGAGAATTTTCCTTAAAGAATATTTACAAACATCCTTCAGTAGTTAAAGTTGAGCTGACTGGCTTCAACGTTATCGGCGAATTGCTTGATGAATTTGTACAAGCCGCAGTTCATCCTGAAAAGACATACAACAAAAAGCTTCTATCTATCATACCTGAACAATTCAAAAACAACAAAGAAGATACATATTCACGTATTCAAGTAGCTTTAGACTACATTTCAAACATGACAGACCTGTATGCAGTTCAATTATATAAAGATTTAAAAGGTGTATAATATAAATTGAAAATTGAAAGTTGAAAATTGAAAGTTAAAAGTTAAAACTTATTTGAGATGAAAAGGTGGTTTCTGTTAATAATAGTTCTATGTTCTTTTCTAACGTCATGTTCAAAATTCAATCTATTTCCGCAAGTAGAAACACCTTATCACCATGGCATTTTAAAAGCAATAAGCGACACTATCACAAATCACCCAGAAGATGCTCTGACATTATTGAATAGTATTGACAAGCCAATCATCGATAATGATTTCTCAGAACAAGAATATCACGAATATCAAACACTTTTATCAGAGGCTCTCTACAAAAACTACTACGACCAAACCAATCATAACGAAATAATTATTGCATGCTCATACTTCGATAGTTTATCAGCATTATATCCACAAAATATAGAAATAACATTTCTTTTTTCCAAAGCATTATACTACAAAGCCGTAGGTTTTGAAGAACTTGACAAAACAAAAGAAGCTTTCAATAGCTATTTAAAATCACTCGAATCAATTGACAAGATAAAGATTAACAAAAAGAAAGTCAACAAAAAGCTGCATAATGAAATACAACATTTCAAAGCTTTAATCTACACCAGACTTGGCGACTTGTTATATTGGCATGATGTGTATGATGCCGCTACCGAATGTATAACAAGAGCTAACGAACTGTTTTATTTAGAAGAAAATCAAAATGCTTTGTCGAGAAACAACATCATTTTAGCCGTAATATACGGATTAAACGCAAATCACGACAAAGCTTTGCATCACCTTTCCATCGCTGATTCAATATTAAAAATAAACAATGTTGAAGGTGCTTTAAAAAATGATATTGAGAGAATCAAAGCCAGCGTGATGTATAATGTAGGCTACGAAGAAGAAGCTTTCCAATCTGTCATAAATCAATACAAGACACTTGACGACCCAAAACAAATCATGGAAGCTGCAGGAGTACTTGGCGATATGTATTATAACAAAAAAGTTTATGACTCTGCCATTTATTACTATGAAAAATATTTCCCCGACAATAAGTTTTCAAAGATAAACGCAGCAAATAACATTATAGAAATCAGTATTATAACTGGCAATAATGAACTAATCACCAAATACGCTCCTTCATTGGCAGAAGAAACCAATAAGGAAATAATGCTGTCATCAATAAAGACGGAACTCACCTCACTATACCACCAATACAAAATACAAAAAGATAACGATTCTCTTTACAACACAATTTACAGACATTTGATTATATTGTCGATTATTACAATCGCAATCTTTATTTTAGGATTAAACGTAATAAAATTCAGGAAGAAAAAATACAACAAGGAAATCACACAGAAGAGCGATTACATAAATACATTACAGAAGAAAATAGAAAAAACATCTTCTGAAAATAAGCATATAAAATTGCAGATGAAAAATCTTGAAGATGAAATACTTGATATCAAGAACAGAAGTCGCCTCGATTATGTGTCATTCGATCAGAAAATTGATTCTATAAAAGAACACCCCATCTACAAAAGACTTTACAACATTTGTATCGATAGCAACATCAAAACCAACACATTATACCCAAACTTACAACTAAACGATTTTGAACAGAAAGAAGTTATAGAATTATTCAATACAGCTTTAGATAATGGTTTCAATAAGATTATTTCTGAACACAAAGGATTGAAATATCACGACTTGTTATATTTCTGTTTATACATCATAGGTTTTGACGAGAAGCACATTTCCGCAGTCACTGGCAAAACCTATAATGCAATTTGGAACAGAACCAAGAAAATACAAGAAATCCTTGGCAGCGATGATGAAATAAAAAATATTATTATGAACAAACTGAAATATTAATATTCATTCCAGCTACTCATCATTTCTAGAGGTTTTCTAACCTTATCACGAGTAGGAGCATCAGGATATCCAACACTTATCAATAAAGGGATACGTCTATTTCTGACACCCAATATTTTCTTTATCTTTTTCTCATCAAACCAACCAATTATACAAGTTCCAAGACCTAAATCTGCAGCTTGAAGACAGAACTGGTTAACAGCGATTCCAATATCAAACAAGCTATAGTCTTTATTTTTTATCATACTTCCTATTGTAGACATAAAATTCTGCTTTTCAAGAACCACAGCCACAATCACAGGACATTGATGAGTGAATTTATTCATTCCAAGTCCGATGCTACATTCTGCAATTTGCTCCTTCTTTTCAAAATCATCAACAACGACAAATTTCCATGGTTGTGAGTTATTTGCCGAAGGAGAAATTCTCGCAGTCTCCAAACATTGAATAAGTTTTTCTCTTTCTACTGCTTGATCTTTATATTTTCTGTCACTTTGGCGTTTTTTAGCCAATTCAGCAAAACTGATATTATCTTTCATATTCGCAATTTTAGTAGTAATAGTTAATTATTGTTAATTATATTATAAATTTGTTTTAATCCATCTATATGTTTGTCTATTGCAAAAATAGCTCTAGTTTCTTCTTTCACAACTTGTGAAATCATTTTATAATCTTCCAAATCTAATAATATATCTCTTGCTTTTATAGCGAAATCCATATCGTTATTATCTTCATACAACATAGCATATTTGCCGTTAGACGTAATCTCTCTGATAAGATTACAATCATTTACAACTACATTTACCCCTGACGCCATAGCCTCTATGACAGGGATAGCGACAGTTTCTCTAGCAGAATTATAAACGAACAAATCCAATTGCGACAACAAATTAGCATCATCTTCCCTCCTGCCCATGTATGTAATATAGTTATCAAGTCCTTGCATGATATAATAATATTTACAACTATTGTAATTATCATCATATTCATCAAGCTGATCACCAGCAACTACACAAGTAAAGTTTCTACCCGACCTTCTCAATTTCTTTATCATTCTAAAGACACTCATAATATTACGTTCAGGTGTAAAATCCCCCTTCGTACCAATCAAGTATCTCAAGTCATCAATAAAAAACTCATCTCTGACAGACCTAACTTCATAGTTGTCAAATCTTTTAAAACAGAAAGCGTGATACAATTTGGAATATTTATCAGAATCAATATCATATAAGTTTGCTACATAATTCTTATGAGTTTCCGATTGAAATATGATATGATTGACTTTCTTTAATACGGTTTTATAAATTCGGCTTTTATATCCTTTAAGCTCATCGTGGTATTGATAATCAGAGAACACCACCTTAACATTCATTCTTCTAGTAATTTTAAAGACAAGATAAGCATCAACATAATCGTATACATGAACTACATCAATCTTATTCTTTTTAATGAATCTTTTTAGCTTTAATAAATTTATCGGCAAGTAACCGGAAGTATGCAGACAAGGATATTCAAAGAATTGAAAGTCAGTTTTTTTTACATTTAAAGAAATATCAAGTATCAGATTATTTATCTCGTAACGATATGGTATTGTATGTAAGAAAACTACTCGCATAATGATAAAAAAAAATCCAGTTGTTAACCGGATTGCTTGTGCCCATGAGAAGACTCGAACTTCCAAGAGCTTAAGCTCACTACACCCTGAATGTAGCGTGTTTACCAATTTCACCACATGGGCTTTAAGCTTTTGGTATTGTGCCCAGGACAAGAGTCGAACTTGCACGACGCATTCGTCACCACCCCCTCAAAGTGGCGTGTCTACCAATTTCACCA
>JBGVQR010000084.1:0-22459 GCA_045127605.1 Candidatus Limimorpha sp.
CTCAGTGACCGGATTGGTGCCTGAGCTTGTCGAAGGCAACTTTGGCTGTTGGCTTTTGACCGTTGAACTTTGGGTATCTTCGACAGTCTCAGTGACCGAACTTTGCTCAGAGCTCATGGCTCGTAGCTCAGTGCATATAAAAGTCGCCACTTCCTGAATTTCAATCGTCTCTGTTCCTCGTGGCACTTTAATTTCAAACTTATCGCCTTTCTTCTTCCCTATCAAAGATTTGGCTATAGGCGATAAAAATGATATCAGTCCTTTGGAGGCATCGGCTTCGTCAACGCCGACGATACGGATGGTCTTGTCGTTGTATCTGACGTACATCCCGAAACTCACTATATCGGGATTGGCTTTCGTGGTATCAATCACAACGGCGCTGCCGATGCGTTCGGAGAGAAGTCGCATCTTGGCGTCGAGATAGTTTTTGGTCACATAGTTAGAGCCTGCGGCGGTCCATTCTTCTTTGAGACTTTCCATCTCGTCTTGAAGAAGACGCAGACCCTCGGGCGTCACATAATTCGTCACACCAGAAGGCAGAAACGCCCTCGGCAAAATCATAGGAACTTCCTCCTGATCGCCTTCTTTTACAAAACCGCGGCTCATGTTTGAGAGTCTAAGTTACTGAGTTACTAAGTTACTGAGATGCTGAGTATATCTTAGCAACTTAGTAACTTAGCTTCTTAGCAACTTAATTAAACATCATTTCTACTTTGCCAATCTTAGTATCTACGCAGTCGTATGATGCAGCGAAGCTCATGATTGCGCTTAGGGTTTTCTTGCTTGGCTTCTCGTTGGCGTAAGTCTCGTTAAGAGTCTTTCTGATTTGGTTTTCAAGTGTGTTCTCTGTTGTAAAATAAAGTGTAGATTTTATATCCATAGGCAAATTTAATTTTCATTATGCCTACTTAACGCAACAAAATCTCACTTTATTTTATCAATATTAAAAATTATTTAACGCAAGTGTTAAATTGTAGTCTTTCGCCATCTTTCTCAGGTTGATGAGCGCGTAGCGCATTCTTCCTAAAGCGGTGTTAATGCTTACGTTAGTGGCGTCGGCAATCTCTTTGAACGACATGTCGGCATACATGCGCATATTCAAGACTTCTTTCTGTTCGTCTGGCAAAAGCTCTATCATCTTACGCAAATCGCCATAGACTTGCTCCTCTATCATCTCGTCTTCTATCGAACGGTCGGTGTATTTCAGATTGTCGATGATACTGTATTCATTATTGACAGAATCTGCCATCGGCAAACGATTTGACTTACGGAAATGGTCGATGACGAGGTTATGAGCGATACGCATCGCGAATTGTATGAACTTACCTTCTTCCTTATACGCACCAGCTTTGATGGTACGGATAATCTTTAAGAATGTGTCTTGGAAAATATCATCTGCAAGCTGTCTGTCTTTGACAAGCATTAAGATGTACGAAAAAACTTTATTCTGATGACGCTCAACTAACAATTCAAAACTAGCGACGTTACCGTTTCTGTAACTCTCGACTAATTCTTTGTCATTTAATATTTCTAACATTTTATCTCTTATTTAAAATTAAGAGTAAAGTTTATTCGATAGAGCGTCTCCTATTTTTTAGTTATACAATAAATTTAAAATTCTTTCGTAGAAAGTTCTGCAAATATAATAATCTTTTTATTACGGACGAATATTTTTTTGTAAATTCGTAAACTTTTTTATCGGCGTAAAATTTTATTGAATTAATGAAGAAGCTAGAATATATCGACATACAAGGTGCAAGAGTTAACAACTTAAAAAACATCAGTTTAAGCATTCCTAAAAACAAATTCGTCGTCATAACGGGATTGTCTGGTTCAGGCAAGTCGTCATTGGCTTTCGACACTATTTATGCCGAAGGTCAGCGTCGTTATGTGGAGAGTCTGAGTGCTTACGCTCGTCAGTTTTTAGGTCGTATGACAAAACCCGATGTCGACCTTATCTCCGGTCTCTCTCCCGCTATCGCGATTGAGCAGAAAGTCAACTCGAGCAACCCTCGCTCGACGGTGGGAACAAGCACCGAGATTTATGAATATCTCAAGCTTCTTTATGCAAGAATCGGTCGCACCTTCTCTCCTATCTCAGGCGTCGAAGTGAAACGCCATCAAATCAACGATGTGATTGATTTTATTTTGGAGCAAAAAGGCCGCGCCGTTTATATCTTGTCTCCAATATTATTACCTGAAGGTAGAAATGCCGACGAGCATCTCAACATCTTGCTCCAACAAGGTTTCAACCGTCTTCTCATCGACGATAAAATGGTCAGAATAGAGGATTATCTCAAAGGTAAAGACTTCTCTAATATTAATAATGTAAGAATCATGATTGACAGGATGAAAGTCAACGACAAGACTTCCGACAACATCCCTCAGATTTCAGATTCTGTGCAGACTGCCTTCTACGAAGGAAACGACAGCTGTATCATTTTGGTTGATGACGGCGAGAATAAAACGGAACATCTGTTCTCATCGCGTTTTGAAGCCGACGGCATCACTTTCGAGACTCCGACCACTCACCTATTTTCATTCAACAATCCTTACGGAGCTTGTCCGAAATGTGAAGGCTTCGGCAATATCATCGGCATCGACCCAGACCTCGTCATTCCAGATAAGTCTTTGTCTATTTACGACAACGCTGTGGCTTGCTGGCGCGGCGATAAGATGAGCGCATGGAAAGACTTGTTAATCAGGAACGCACGCCATTTCGACTTCCCAATTCATAAGCCTTATTATGAATTGACACAGGAACAAAAAGACCTTCTTTGGAAAGGCAACAAATATTTCGGCGGAATTGAAGATTTCTTCAAAGAAGTTGAAGCACAGTCATATAAGATTCAATATCGCGTGATGCTGTCACGTTATCGTGGCAAGACGACATGTCCTGAATGTAACGGCTTGCGTCTCAGAAAAGAAGCCAATTATGTGAAGATTGACGGCAAGAGCATCAGCGAATTATGTGAGATGTCGCTCTTAGATTTGAAGACATTTTTCGACAATATCACTTTGACAAAAGCCGAGCACGACATCGCAGAACGACTTCTCACCGAGATAAGAAACAGACTTAACTTCTTGGTTGAAGTAGGTTTAGAATATCTCACCTTAAACCGTACCGCCAACACATTATCAGGCGGCGAGTCACAGAGAATCAACCTTGCGACATCATTAGGCAGCTGCTTAGTCAGTTCGACTTATATCTTAGACGAGCCAAGTATCGGCTTGCACTCACGTGACACACAGCGACTTATAAAAGTATTAAGAAGACTGCGCGACATCGGAAATACCGTCATCGTGGTCGAACACGACGAAGAGATTATACGCAGTGCTGACCACATCATCGACATTGGTCCATACGCCGGCGTCAATGGCGGTGAAGTCGTTTTTGAAGGAACGATTGATGATATGATAAATTGTTATGACCCAAGACGCAATGCAAGTATGACGGCGAGATATATTTCCGGTGAGAAAGAAATCCCCGTCCCGACACGACGTCGCAAGTGGAACAACGCCATCGAGTTTGTCGGCTGCATGGAGCACAACTTAAAAAACATCAACGTCAAGATACCTTTAAATATATTGACTGTCGTGACTGGCGTCAGCGGCTCAGGAAAATCGACATTAGTCAACGATATCGTTTACAAGTCGTTGAAGAAACATTTTGAAGGTACATCAGACAAGGTCGGTTCTTTCGGCAAGATACAAGGCAGCCTGATGGCGATACAAGCCGTTGAGTACATCAACCAGAATCCTATTGAGAAGTCATCACGTTCAAATCCTGTGACTTACGTCAAGGCTTTTGATGACATACGACAACTCTTTGCCGAGCAGAAACTCGCCAAGAACAGAGGTTTGAAACCAGGATATTTCTCATTCAACGTTGCTGGCGGTCGCTGCGACAACTGTCAGGGCAGCGGCACATTGAAAGTAGAGATGCAGTTCATGGCCGACATTTATCTGAAATGCGACGTATGCAACGGCAGCCGCTACAAAGAAGACGCCTTGGAAATCAAATACAAAGGCAAGAGCATCAGCGATGTCTTGAACATGAGTATCGATGAAGTCGTGGAGTTTTTAGAGAACAACAAAGAAGGCGAATTCAAGACAATCATCGAACGTATCATTGCGAAGATGAAGCCTTTGCAAGACGTAGGACTCGGTTACCTCCAAGCGGGACAGCCATCATCGACATTGAGTGGCGGTGAAGCACAACGTATCAAACTTGCTTCTTTCTTGATAAATGGAACCAACGAAAAACCTACCTTATTTATATTCGACGAGCCGACGACAGGACTTCATTTCCATGATATAAATAAATTGTTAAAAGCATTTGAGGCTTTGATTAACAACGGACATTCGCTCATCGTCATAGAACACGACCCTGACGTTATAAAAGTGGCAGACTGGATTATCGACCTCGGACCAGAAGGCGGCGACAAAGGAGGCAATCTCGTCTTTGAAGGAACGCCTGAAGATTTGATGAAATGCGAGGAATCGTATACGAGAAGTGTTTTGGATTTGAGGAATTGAGGAGTTGAGGAACTGAGGAATTGAGGAGTTGAGGAACTGAGGAACTGAGGTTTTGAGGGGTTGTAGGGACGTGATTTATCGCGTCCTAAATTATGTGTTGAGCCCTGAAAGGGCGAGACAAATATAGGATAAGACAACGCCTTATTAGTTAGGAGTTAAGGAATATCTCGCGTAGAGGCGCACGGACGTGCGACTTATAAAATCATTCCAAAACTATTGTAAAAGCGACTTTCTCTTCTGTGTTTTTTGAAAGAAGCAGAGTGCCGCCATGAAGTCGTATGATTTGACGTGAGACGGCGAGTCCAATGCCGGAACCATCTCGTTTTGTAGTGAAAAACGGAGTGAATATATTTTCCGCTATCTCGTCAGAAATTTTTCCTGAATTATTGCTTAACTCTATATGTATACGTTCTTCATTATCAATAAAAGCCTTAATTTCAATATTATATAACTTATTATCAGAATCACACGACTCTATAGCGTTTTTTAAAATATTAAGCAGCACCTGCGACATCTGACTTTTATCAGCATAAAGCATTATGTCAATAGGATTTATATCGACTTCAAGTTTAATATTTTGAAAATCAACAAGAGAGATAACATTGTCAATTATTTCCTTAAGATAAAATGGCGACTTCTGTGGCATTGGCACACGCGTCACCTGACGGAAAGAGTTGACGAAATTCATGAGACGTTCGCTCGTGGAATGAATCACTTCAAGCCCCTCTCCTATTTTTTCAGAATCGTCGATATTGTCAATCAAGGTGTTGCTTATTGAAGTGATAGGCGCCAACGAATTCATGATTTCATGAGTGAGAATACGCGTCAGATTCTCCCACACTTTCACCTCCTGATTATCAAGTTCTTTAGCGATATCACCTATAGTCACAACTCTCAAATTCTTACCTTTGTAATAGATTGAAGCACAGCTCAGAACCAAATTCACCTCCGCAATTTCAGTGTTATATCTCACAACATGCTGTTCAGATGGCTTTATATCTTGAAGAACATTTACAAGTTCTTCCGATTGCGACTTCAAGAAAGATATATGGCTTATCATTTGCAAGGAAAAGATTCCCAAGGCTTTAGAATTAACATGAACCACAGTGCCGTTTTCCATGAGAAGTATAATACCGATATTGGCACATTCCATTATCAGCTCGAAGTTTTTTTCGTCTTCACGAATGAGACGTTTCTTCTCGTCCATCACGTCTTTGATTTCATTAAGAGCGCTGTTGACAAGCACATTCTCTGTACGATTCGGATTTTCTGTAAAACGAAATGAATAGTCGTCGTTCTTCACTGCTCTTATAATGAATGAGATACGACCTATAATTCCTTTATATACAGATATAAGTCTTAAGACCGACAACGTAAGCAGAGGCAAACATACGAGCAAGAACATCATTTTTTCATAAACGACGCATAAACAAGTAACGACGCTCATCGCCATCAAGAATATGATATTTAATATTATACGGCGGTATGAAATCAGACCATTTCTCATAAGCCATAACGTTTTATCTTGTTGTAAAGAGTCTGACGAGTGATGCCGAGTTTCTGCGCCACAAGCGAGAGATTGCCGTTGTTGGAGTTTATAGCTTCCGCTATCGTTCTGCGTTCGACATCTTCAAGAGTGAAACCGTCGTCATACGATGATGATGATACAGATTGATAAAGGCCGAGATGTTCCGGATTTATGACGTTATCATCGCACATGATGACGGCTTTTTCAATAGTATGCTGAAGTTCGCGGATATTGCCATCCCAACGATGCGACAGCATTTTCTCCTCTGCCGCAGCCGAGATAATCACATTATCCTTTTTGTATTTCTCAGAATAACGTTTCAGGAACATCTCTGCAAGAGGAATAATATCCTCTTTTCTGTTACGCAATGGCGGAATATTGATATGTATCGTATTGATTCTAAATAGTAAATCCTGACGAAACTCTGCTTTCTCTGCCATCTCAAACAGATTACGATTTGTTGCCGTTATGAGACGTATGTCGATGTTTATCGGGCTATTCGTTCCGAGACGAGTGATGTTTCTGTTTTGAAGAGCGGTGAGCAATTTAGCCTGAAGATGCAGCGGCATATTACCTATTTCGTCCATGAAGAGCGTCGAGTTGTTGGCAGCTTCCATCTTTCCCATCCTATCGGAATGAGCGTCGGTGAAAGCGCCTTTTTTATGACCGAAGAGCTCGCTTTCGAAGAGCGTCTCAGGAATCGCGCCCATGTCGAGAGAAATCATCTCATTGTTACAACGTGAAGAAAGTCGGTGAATCTCACGAGCTAGGACCTCCTTACCAGTACCGTTCTCGCCGGTAATCATGATATTAGCGTCGGTGGCAGACACACGCTCAACGATATTTTTGATACGGAGCATCTCAGGAGAGTTGCCCCAGAACATCTGAGATTCATCAGCAATGTCGTTAGGTTTAGAAGGTTTCTTTTTCTCACGACCTTCGTTATAAGCACTTTGCAGAGTCTCGATAAGTTTCTCGTTGTTCCAAGGTTTCACGATGAAGTCGTAGGCGCCGTCTTTCATAGCACGCACTGCGAGGTCGATGTCAGCGTAAGCGGTGAAGAGAACGACTTTGATTTTTGGGAATTTATTATTCACCTCATTAAGCCAAAAAATACCTTCATTGCCAGTATTTATTCCAGCGTGGAAATTCATGTCAAGGAGAATCACGTCGGGCGATTCTGTCTGTATTGTAGATATAAGCGACTTAGGAGAATCGAGAGTTATCACTTTCTCGAAATAGTTCTCCGTCAGCATCTTGACAGCCGACAAGATATTAGTGTTATCATCAACGATGAGGAGTTTACCTTTTTTGGACATAAGAGGAATATTTAAAGCAAATATACATTTTTTCCGTCATTTTGGGTGGTAAAAAATACATTTTTTCCGAAAGATATTTTTTAGCTTTGAGCCTTGAGCTACGAGCCTTGGATTTGCCCACTGCAATTTATAAATTTATTTAATTTTCAATTTTCCGTTTTCAATTTTCAATTTTTGCATTCATTCCATCGTAGAGACGCAAAATATTGCGTCTCTACAATACATCCACAGGGTTTTCGTTTGCTGCTTTCCAAAAACACAAAATATTTACTGCATAGATGATGAAAAGCACTAACATCACTCCGGCAAGAAAAATCCAAAATGACAGTGATGTAACTAAATTAGAATCAGTTCTTATCATCTCAAGATAATAACGTCCACCTATAACAGCCGCAACAACGCCTATTGTTATTGCAGGCAACACTACCAAAGAAATATTCAAACTCAGTTTTTTAATCACTTCAGACACCGTAGCGCCACAGACCTTACGAATCGCTATTTCTCTCCTCCTCGACTGCATCTCATTACCCAAATATCCAATCAGTCCAATCAACGAGATTATCAATGTCACCAGAGCTGCAATCAGAACTACATTACGCAAATGACGGAACTGATAATAGTTATCTTTCATTCTTTCATTGAATGTTACGAAACTATATTGCCAAGCCGAAGTGTAAAATTCATCAATTATATTTTTTATTGTCTTAATATTTTCAGCTGAAAAATCAGTCATCCTGATATTAAACTGAAATGTATTGACTCTGTTCTCGTCAAGATAAGCATGGAATGGATGTATCACTATCGGCTGCACCCATCCGCCTCCCATCTGGTAATCAGCGACAACTCCAACTATTTCGTATGTGCCGTTGTCACCTTTATAAAAGACCTTGCCTATAGGACTATCAGTAAAACCATGATATTCAACAAACGCCTCATTGACAAGCACCTTATTCGGAGCATCAGTAGCTGTGTAATTACGGCCTTCAACGATTTTCATCTGCATCGTCGGGATATAATGCTCATCGGCTATCTCCCAGCGGCATGAGAAAAGCAGATTCCACTGAGAGTCATAGATAGGATTGCCAGAATAACCCCAGACAGGATAACCTAACGAAATACCGACATCTTCCACGCATGTCTGCTTCAAAAGTTCATCGCGTATCGTAAGCTGCGTCGTCGTTGTCCCAGAAATACAGACAGTCATAATCTTATCATATTTATAGCCATGATCTGCTGTCAAGACATATTCAGACTGGCGCATCGTAGTGCCAAGAAAAATCACTATAGCCGTTGTACAAGAAATCTGCACAAAAAGGAGCGTCTTCTTCCACCATTTACGATTCTCAAAACCACCACGAAAAGCATAATGCAACTTTACCGATGAAAATATTACAGCAGGAATCAAACCAGCCACAAGAAACGCAACGACACACACCACAGTAGGAATCCAAATCCTTTCCAATGCAAACAGCACTTTCACATCAAAAAACATCTCTGATATTTCTTTGCTTAAACACATTATTATCAAAATAGACAATAATATCGCAACGAATAAAATCAGCAATGTCTCAAAAATCAACATGTTAAATATATCGTTTCTTTTTGCGCCATTACATCTCAGCATCGCTATTGTCTTACTTCTTTGAGACAATGACGAAATCGTGAGCAAAACATAATTAAGACACGCTATCAGCATTGCAACAAAACCTATCGTTCCCAGCAAGATAGAAGTCTGTTTTATATTAGTTTTAAAAAACATACTTTTATCTATAGGAATAAAACTGAAACTAACCTGCCATTTATCAACATAGTATTTGTAGTCAGGATAACGTTTTACAAACTCATCCATCTGCGCCTCAACTTCAGCTATATCACATCCTTCACGCAATTTGAAATATGTAGGATAACGGTCGGAACCTGTCCAGATATAACCTCCGTTACGATAATCGATAAAACAAAGCATATCAAACTGACCGATGGTGTTATTTACTGGAGGCGTTTTAAACACACCGCCAACGACATATTTGTTTTCATGCGTCGTTTCTATCATCTTGCCAAGAGGATCTTCTTTTCCAAATAATATGTCAGACAGTCTCTTAGAGATGAGTACTTCGTTAGCAGCCCTACCATCTTCCGACAACACACGACGAGCGTCACCGCTAATCATGCCGAAGTCAAGAACTTCAAAGAAATCCTGGTTAACATTCAACATTGACACGTCAATATTATTTCCATTATGATTTATCTGAAGGAGATTATCGACATAATGCGTTGCAGCCTCAATATGAGGAATGTCGTTTGCCATATTAGGTGCGAGTGGCATAACCATGTGATTGTTAACCCCATTCAAGCCGAACTGAGGCGAGACATTCCACACCTGATATATTCTCTCTTTATCTGGGAAAAAACTGTTATACGACAGCTTCAGTCCCACAAAAGAAATGATAACAAGAGCCACTATCAAGCCTAACGACAAAGAAATAATACGTGTCGCCGAGTTAGCTCTGTTCTTCAGCAGATAGCGAATAGAGTAATTTAATGTGTTCATTTTTATAGGTTTTTATCGTTTTTCATCACAGTCTATTCTTCACATCTGTCACTATCTTGCCGTCGAAGAGGCAGATGGTTCTTGTTGCGAAGGCTGCATCGTGTTGTGAGTGTGTCACCATGATGATGGTGGTTCCTTCTTGGTTGAGTTCTTTAAGAAGGTTCATCACGTCTTGTCCGTTCTTAGAATCCAAGTTACCTGTTGGTTCGTCGGCAAGGATGAGCTTAGGATTCGACACCAAGGCTCTCGCTATTGCCACACGCTGCTGCTGTCCGCCGGAGAGCTGCTGTGGGAAATGCTCGCTTCGGTGAGAGATATTCATCTTATCTAATATCTTGGCGACACGCTCTTTACGCTCCGACGACTTCACTCCCATATAGATGAGAGGCAGCTCCACGTTCTCTGAGACCGACAACTCATCGATGAGGTTAAACGACTGGAACACAAAGCCGATGTTGCCCTTACGGAACATAGTTCTGTCTTTCTCCTTGAGACCGCCCACTTCCTGGCCAAGCAAGGAATATGAGCCTCCCGTAGGATTATCCAACAATCCCAAGATGTTCAACAATGTGGATTTGCCGCATCCCGAAGGACCCATGACAGCTACAAACTCACCTTCTTTAACTTCAAATGAAACGCCATTCAAGGCAATGGTTTCTATCTCCTCAGTGAAGAAACTCTTTCTTAAATTTTCGACTTTTAACATACTTTTTAAGCTTTGAGCCTTGGGTCTCGAGCTACGAGCCTTGGATTTGCCCACTGCTCACAGATCATTACCCACTGCAATTTATAAATTTTATTTAATTTTCAATTAGTCGTGCCAAATATATACCATAATTTGATATTATTAGTTATCAAGCATTTAAAATTCCATCTTTAAAATCAGTGTAAAAATAATAGACAGTTGATGTAAAACAAATAGACATTTTGTGTTAAATATCTTTAACTTTATTTTACATTGATTATTGGCAACGAAGAATATCTTATCGTTATTTCAAACAAATAACACAAAAAAAATGTTGTTTTTATACAATTATTACACAAAAAAATGTATTTTTGTAGAAAAATATTTATCAGATGGAAAGAACTATTTATCAAAATTTATTGGAATGGAAAGATAATCCAAACAAGAAGCCTCTTATTTTGTTAGGTGCACGACAGGTTGGAAAGACATACATATTAAAGGAATTTGGCAGTCGAGAATTTGACAACCTAATTTATGTTAATTGTCATAAAGATTCATTCGCATTGAATTTATTCAGAAACTTTGACATTAAACGTATTGTTACAGAGCTGGAACGTTATTATGAAACAGATATAGTCATAGGAAAGACATTGATATTCTTCGATGAAATACAAGAGATTCCGAATGCAATTGCTTCATTGAAATATTTTTGCGAGGACTATCGTTCTCTACATGTCGTTGCTGCAGGTTCATTATTAGGAATATCATTGCGCAATGATGAGTCATTTCCTGTAGGAAAAGTAAATATGATGAAGATGTTTCCTATGACATTCAATGAATTTTTATTAGCCAATGGAAGAAGCAAAACAGTGGAACTTTTAGACACATGTGATTGGGAATCCATATCAGCAATGGATGAATTACTGAAAGAATATCTTCGTCAATATTATTTCGTTGGAGGAATGCCAGAAGCCGTTTTAAAATATATTGAAACCAAAGATGTTAGACAAGTACGGATGATACAAAGAGAAATTTTAGACACATATTACTACGATATGTCGAAACATACGAAGACTCAGATTCAACGTATTCATCAGGTTTGGAACAACATTCCAGCACAGTTGTCAAAAGAAAACAAAAAGTTTTTTTACGGAGACATTAAAAAAGGTGCCAGATCAAAAGATTATGAGATGGCCATGCAATGGTTGATAGATGCCGGATTGGTGTATAAAGTAGAAAAATGCAAGCAACCTACAATTCCATTGAAATTTTACGCAGATAGTTCAGCCTTCAAATTATACATGCTTGACTGCGGATTACTGGCATGTTTGTCAGAGGCTAACCCTAACACCATGTTGCTTAACGATAATGCCTTTGTTGAATTTAAAGGTGCATTTACAGAGAACTTCGTACTTCAGCATTTGAAGGCAACGAACAATATTTCTATCTTCTATTACTCTAAGGACAATTCCACAATGGAAATAGACTTTCTCCTCCAGACTGAGGAAAAAGTCATTCCCATAGAAGTGAAAGCATCTGTCAATGTTAAAAGCAAATCATTATCGTTATTTGTAAATGAGGATTTTAAAGACAAAAACTTTAAAGCAGTACGTTTTTCTTTAAAACCATACATTGACCAAGAATGGATGGAAAACATCACGCTGTATGCTGTAGATAGCTATATTAGAAGCATTTGGGTTTAAGACAGAATCTTCCATCTCCTAATTAAATCGCCTCCACTGGGTTTTCGTTTGCTGCTTTCCATGAACGAATCGAGACTGTCACGATGGTTATTATCGTTATTGTCAGGACTGCGACGACATAAACCCAGACCGACATCTCGGTGCGATAGGCGAACTGCTGCATCCATCTGTCGATGATGTAATAACTTATCGGGATGGCAACAGCAGAACATATAGCCACGATGTAGAGATATTTCTTGTTGAACATCTTGATGATGCCTGCCGACGACGCTCCGTGAATACGACGTATTCCAATCTCATGGCGCTTGTACTGCGTCTCAAACAACACCAAGCCAAAGACTCCGATGATGGAGATTAATATTGAAAGAACGGAAAACATCGTGACTAAAGTTGATAGCTTATCTTCTTTCTGATACTGTATCGCCAGCTCATCATCGAAGAATTTCAGTTCGTTTTGTTCGACAGATACCGCAGGTGCAAATTCCGAAATAACGTCTTTGACATATTTGCTAAGTTCTTTATAGTCAGTGCCTGTTGCCACACGTATAAATGCATGATTAGGATGACGCCAACCATATTGTCCAAAGACCACAAATGCAAAAGGATCTATGCCATATTGTAGCGGCTGAAAATTAAAGTTTTCACAAATTCCGATTACAGGAGTAAGTTCGTTAGTATGTGCTTTTATTTGCGCTTCCAAGTCAATACCAAATCTGTCAGCAGCTTCTCTGTTAAATATATAAGCTCCTGTAAGTAACTGTTCATCAGACTGCATGAAGTCACGACCTTCTTCTATCTTGATTCCCATCATCTGCAAGAAATTCCATGAGACAGGATATGAATTGAAATTAATTAACTGATCTTTATAATCTCTACCCCAACCCATGTGTACAAAGTTTACAAGAGAATTGTCACCATAAGCCACATCGATGATGTTTGGGTTTTGTTTAAGTTTGTCTGTCAAAGCATCACGTCTCGTATAGTCCATTTCTATTGATGTTCCGAGAGCAGACATTGGCACTTCTATAGTATATAACATTTCCTTATCAAATCCCATCTCATACTTAAGCATATACTTATGTTGTCTCTGAATAAATAATGTACATATTATCAAAGATATTGATATGATATACTGTATTCCCACCAAAGAATAACGCAACATTTTACCGGACTTTGTGGCATGGAAGGAACCATTCATTACCAAGGCAGGATTGAATTTCGTGATATAAAAAGCTGGATACAAACTCACTATAGCGGCAAATATCATCAAAAAGATAATCATCGCAAGTGCCAACTCCCAGTTTTCTCTTAATGAAACGGAACAGGATATATATTCACTTAAAGGAGTTTGGGCAAATGCAAAGACAATTATCATCGTACCCAATATTGACAATAATATCAAACCCAAAGTTTCTAACACTATTGTAAGACGCAACTTTGATGTCGGAGCTCCAAACACCTTATAAGTATTTATAGCTTTTATGCGTGTCGGTATCAAAGCAAAGAAGAAATTGATGAAGTTGATGAAAGAGACAAGAAGAATAAGTACTGCTATTGCTATCAATGTACGAGTCGTTGAGCGGCTTCCATTAAAACCTGACGAAGTAATATCTTCGGCAAAATAAAGTTCTGACAAGGGATTGAGACGAGGTTTTATACGCTTCATATTCTGTTGTATCTCTTCTTCAGATCCGCCATCTTTTCGCCATGATTCAACAAACTGGTTTATCATTTTCTCTGTCACTTCAATCGAACACGCACCGTCTTTTAATCTTACATAGTAAGGATATCCCCAGTTACTACTTGGTTCTTCATCCTGCGGTTTCATCCCAACCCAACCTTCACACACTGCTATATTACTTGGTTTCGGCAAATTCTTAAAGATACCGACAATATTATAAGTTACATCTGTAGCGAGACCCCGACCCAAATTCAAGACATCTCCTACTTTTAAATTGAATTTCTTTGCCACCTCTTCTGAAATGATAAAGTCTTTTTCTGAAACGAAATTTTCCAAGCCTCCTTCAACAAATTCAAAAGGAAACACTTCAAGTCCTTCACGCTCTGCCATCGACAGCTTTATTCTTATATTATCGATGGTCTGATTACGTTTGATGGAATAATCATAAGTCAAAAATTTTTCTGGAGCTGGCCAAGTCGCTATGTTTCCAGCCGCTTCTATCTCAGGAACTGAACTACATAATTCATCAGGTGTCTGTCTATTCCAATATTCTGACCATTTGCCTTCTTCGTACCAATCTGGCAATTCCATTCTATAAATGTTTTCCGAATTTGGTATCACCTTGTTAAACGACAGGTCGTGTTTCACCTGAACTAAAATAAGATATACCGAAGCGAAGGCTATAGCCATGCCTACTACATTCAACAATGACGATGTTGTATATCGGCGTAATAATGTGATGAAATTTTTGATGTACATACCTTTTTTTATTTTTAATGTCAACGGACAACAGTCAACAGACAACAGACTTTGTCCAATATTTTTTTATTCAATTTTCAATTTCCCGTTTTAAATTTTCAATTTCCGAGACGCAGCAATTACATATTGTTTATTTTTATGGTGTAATTGATACGTCTCTACAAACCAACTCCTAATTCCTAACTCCTAATTAAATTGCCTCCACTGGGTTTTCGTTTGCTGCTTTCCATGAACGGAGCGTAACTGTCACGATGGTTATTATCGTTATCGTCATGACTGCGACGACATAAACCCAGACGGACATTTCGGTGCGATAGGCGAACTGCTGCATCCATCTGTCGATGATGTAATAACTTATCGGGATGGCAACAGCAGAGCATATAGCCACGATGTAGAGATATTTCTTGTTAAACATCTTGATGATGCCTGCCGACGACGCTCCGTGAATACGGCGTATTCCAATCTCATGGCGCTTGTATTGCGTCTCAAACAACACCAAGCCAAAGACTCCGATGATAGAGATTAATATTGAAAGAACGGAAAACATCGTGACTAAAGTTGATAACTGTTTTTCTTTCTGATATTGTATTGCCAGCACATCATCGAAGAATTTCAGTTCGTACGACTCTGGATCTGCGAACCACATAACTTCATCAAGCAAACCTTTCATAAATTTGCTAATTTCATTAAAATCAGTACCTGCAGCCACTCTCAAATAAACGTGATTTGGATGACGCCATCCATATTGACCGAAGACGACAAACGCCCACGGATTTATTTCTTTATGTAAAGGTTGGAAATTAAAGTTTTCACAAATACCAACTACAGGACTTAACGCATCACCATGCGCATTTATCACAGATTCCGTATCAATTCCATATTTATCAGCAGCAGCTCTGTTGAAGATAAGCGCTCCTCCTTGTATTTTTTCATCAGAAGGCATGAAATCGCGACCTTCTTCTATCTTGATTCCCATCATCTGCAAGAAATTCCATGAGACAGGAAAAGCTCTGAAAATTATACTACCATCTTTATAGTCTCTGGTCCATGTCATGTGATCTTGATTAACTATACGGTCATCACCGTATGAGACATCAATAATATTCGGATTTTGCTTCAACATTTCAGTAATAGCATCACGATTTGCATAATCCAACTTTCCACCATTTCCTAAAAGACCCACATGAACTTTGAAAGTATAAAGCATATCTGTGTCGAATCCCATTTCGTGTTTAAGCATATACTTATGTTGTCTTTGTATGAATAAAGTACATATTATCAAAGTAATTGAAATGACATATTGGATTCCTACCAATGAATAACGTAATATCTTTCCAGATTTCGTAGCATGAAACGAGCCTTTCAACACCAATGAAGGATTGAACTTAGTGATATAAAAGGCTGGATACAAACTCACTATAGCTGCAAATATCATCAAAAAGACAATCATCGAAAGTGCTAATTCCCAGTTTTCTCTTAATGAAACAGAGGTAGAAATATATTCCGACAATGGCGTATTTGCAAAAGCAAAGACGATTGTCATCGCACATAAAATCGACAATAATGTCAAGCCTAATGTCTCCAACAATATATTAAGACGCAACTTTGATGTCGGAGCTCCGAATACCTTGTAAGTGTTGATTGCTTTAATTCGTGTCGGTATCAAAGCGAAGAAGAAATTGATGAAGTTGATGAAAGAGATGACAAGGATAAGTACTGCTATCGCTATCAAACTATATGTCGTACTGCGACTTCCTTTAAATCCTTCTAATGATGATGTGTTATCTAAATAAAGTTTCGACAAAGGATTTAGACGTACACATATATCATAAGATTCTCCTCTTTCTTTCCAATATTCAAGTTCTATGTCCCTCATTTTTTCTGCCACATCAGCAGGTGATATTCCTTCTTTCAATCTTACATAAAAAGATTTCCCCCAGTTGTTTTCATCATCATATCCGACATCACACAGCCAACCTTCATATTCTGATATTGTACTAGGTTTTGGCATATTTTTAAAGACACCTGCAATGGTACGAGTCATATTCGTTGCAAGTCCACGACCTACAGTCAAGACATCACCGACCTTTAAGTCATATTTCTTTGCTACTTCTTCTGAGATAATGATATCATTTATCGTAACGAAATTTTCAAATCCGCCTTCAACAAATTCATAGGAAAACACCTCTAAAGCCTCACGTTGCGCATACGACAGCTTTATTCTCAGATTGTCTATCGTCTGATTTCGTTTTATGGAATGATCATACCAGATATATTCTTCTGGAAACGAAAAACTCATCGTTCCAGCTACTTCCAATTCGGGAACAGAGGCACAAATCTTATCTGGCAACTGCTGATTCCAATTGTGAGACCACGCACCTAAATTATCTTTTGAAGTGCGTTCCACTCTGTAAATGTTTTCCGAATTTGATATCACCTTGTTAAACGACAGGTCATGCTTAACCTGCACTGCAATAAGATAAATTACCGCAAATGCCACCGCCATGCCTACTACATTCAACAATGATGATGTGGTATATCTGCGTAACAATGTGATGAAATTTTTGATGTACATACCTTTTTTAAGTTTTGAGCCTTGAGCATCGAGCTACGAGCCTTGGAATTGCCCACTGCTCACAGCTCATTGCACACTGCAATTTATAAATTTATTCAATTTTCCATTTTCAATTTCCGGAGACGCAGCAATTACATATTGTTTATTTTTATTGTGTAATTGATACGTCTCTACAAACATTCCTAATTAATCACCAGCACTTCATTATCTCCGTAATTGTCGTACGATGATGTTATCACTTTCTCTCCTGGATTGAGGCCTTCAAGCACTTCGTAATATTGAGGGTTCTGGCGTCCGATGCGTATCTCGCGTTTGTAGGCTTTCTCGCCGCTCTCGTCCACGACGTAAATCCATCTGCCGCCTGTCTTCTGGAAGAACGAGCCTCTTGGTATTATCGCTGCTTCAGTAGGCTGTCCAAGTTGCAAATTTAAGTAATAAGTCTGACCTCTGCGTATGTTTTCAGGCAACTCATCACTGAAACGAAAGTCGGCTTTGAATTGTCCGTTACGCACCTCCGGATATACCTTCCTCAGCGTCATCTCGAACTTATTATCCTGACGTTCAAACGATGCTGTCAAGCCTGTCGTCACTCTGTCGATATAATGTTCGTCTATCTGAGCTTGCACCTTATAAGCCGACAAGTCGTTAATCTGTCCAATGTTCATTCCTTGCGATAGCGACTGTCCGAGTACAGCGTCCAACATGCCTACTTCTCCGTCGATAGGAGCCTTGACTTTGAGGTTATCGACACGTTCACGGATGAGTTTCATATTAAGCTCCATCGACTTCAAGCTCTCTTCCATCTGCTGCACCTGAGAGCTACGATATAAAGAATCCTGCACCTGACGTTCCAAGATAAGAGTGCGTTTATTCACAGCGAGCTGATAATTCTCCTCCGACTGAAGATATTCTTCCTTAGCGATGAGGTCGTTTTCATAAAGCTCCTTGTTTTGTTCGTATGTTCTTTTCAGACGGCTAACCTCCAAGTCGAGCTGCAGCTTCTCCTGGCGTAAAGAGAGACGCTCCTGTTCCATAGAGATGAGCGTGTTACGCAAGATATTCTGTTTCTCGGCGAGGTCGGCCTCCGACTGCAATATCTGCATCGAAAGGGAGTTGTTAGACATCTCCAAGATGACGTCGCCGCGTTTCACCTTGCTGCCTTCTTCATGGACGATGCGCTCTACCACTCCCGACTCCAATGGCGTGAGCTGCACGGTGGTGATAGGCTGCACCGTTCCCGTAAGGCGCACATAGTCATTGAACTCACCTCGCTCCACGGCAGCCACCGTCATAGTAGCCGCATTGACTCTCAGCGTACTCTTGTTGTCACGCACAGCAAGCCACACTACAAATACCACCAATGCCGCAGCACCGAAATACGGCACGTTCTTCTTCTGAAACAATGCCTTAAATCCTTTTTTCTTTTCTAATTTGATGTCCATACTTTTTTATTAGTTTGAAGTTTAAGGTTTAAAGTTTAGAGTAGTTTTGAAGTTTATTAGTGGAGAGTTTGTAGTGTATTTATAATCTGATAAATTTTACACTTTCAACTCTTAACTTTCCAACTACTCTACACTCTCAACTCTACACTTTTATTTAATTTTTAATTTTCAATTTTCCGTTTTCAATTTTCAATTTCCGAGACGTGTCAACGATATATTGTTTATTTTTATTGGAATCATTGACGCGTCTTCACCCTAATTAATTCAATTCCATTATAATATTCCACCATTTTATATTCTATGATGTATTGCAACTTCGAGCGCAGGCAGTCTGATTTTGCTTGTAATAATGTCGTTGAGGCTGTCTGTAAATCTATTGCTGTGACGAGTCCTTTCTCGAACTTGGCAGCGATGCCGTCGTATGCAAGTTGTGCTGCCTCCACTTTCTTCTGTCCGAGAAGATATTGTTTTGCAAAGCCTTTCATCTGCTGATATGAAGTCGTCACTTCGCTTTCCACGGCATTACGTACCGCAATCTCGTCGAGCTCGGCATTACGCCATGCGTTACGAGCCTTATGCGTTGACGTCTTTATGCTTAATCCTGAAAATATTGGGATGGAAAGTCCAACTTGAATATACGAACCTACATTGTTTCTCAGCTGGTTGAGGAAAGCGTCATAAGCCGCCTGATTTTCCATATTGACGAAATAGCTGGTGTTATAACCTCCATAGAGATATAAAGATGGGAAATAATTTCCTTTCATTCTTTTATAAGAAATCTTGGCGTATTCTGTATTCAATTTTGAAGATAGGATTTTATCGTTGTTATTAAGAGCATGATTCACTACATCTTCCATAGGTGTAAGCATTGTTACAAATTCGATGTCGATATTTTCGTCTATATTCAATTCTTCATCTTGAGGAAAATTCATAATCTCACGAAGACGAATCTCGGCAAGTGCGAGATTATTCTGCTGTTCAGTGAGAAGATAATCGTAGTTAGCTTCCTGCGATTCCACTTCTGCCACGTCGGCTGCGCTCTTACGACCAATCTCGTAAAGTTTCTTGGCTTCCTTGAGCATCTGACGCGAATCTTCAAGTTGCTGCTGTGCTATTTTCACAGTACCTATATAATATAATAGGTCGATGTAAGCCTGCATAGTCTGCATAGCAATTTCATCGCGAGAGATTTGCAGTTCGTGTTTGCCACGTTCGCGAGCCACCTTAGCAGCACGCACAGTGTTGACGCCTTGCAATCCTGCGAACAAAGGCATGGAACCAGATATTCCGTAGGAATTGCTGAAGGTAGAGACGTTGGTATAGCTGTTAGTCTCCGGGTCGATGGAACGTCCGAAGTTAGTTGCACCAGAGACGTTAGCCGAGAGCGAAGGAAAGAGAGATGCCACAGAAGAATTATAATCCTGTTTAGCGTCGTCGAGGGCGTTTATTTTCTTTCCTACAGAAGTAGAATGCTCCACGGCGTAAGCCATGCAGTCGTTCATGTTCATCAATGACGACTGCGCAGCGAGACCGAGTGTCAAAAAATTAGACACAATTAAAATGAAAATCGTTCTTTTGATACTTTGGCTTTTGGCTTTTGGCTTTTGAACTTTATTATAATCAACGTCCAACAAACTTGTTGTCTTGTTGTCATGTAGTCTTGTTGTCTTCATCCTCATTTCTTTAATCATTTACATTTTTATAACGTGCCAAAGAAATGCCAAAATCATGATTTGTTAATTATCAACGATTTAGAATTTTATCATTTAAATATGATGTAAAAAAATTAGACAGAGAGTGTAAAAAAAATGGAATTGAGGAATTGAGGATTTAAGGAGTTGAGGATTTGAGGAACTGAGGAACTGAGGATTTGAGGATTTGAGGATTTGAGGATTTGAGGGGTTGTAGGGACGTGATTTATTGCGTCCTAATTTTGAATTTGTAGGGACGCGGCAAGCCACGTCCGTACATGTTATGTGTTAGTAGCCCCCAATGCGTTAGGGATTGGAGCGGCATCCTTTGCGAGCAAATCGGGAACGAGTTTCGGGAACGGGAACGAGGTCACTGAGCCTGTCGAAGTGCCGAGGTCCAATTTTGAGAAGCGAGACGGAAACATGGCGAGCAAAGATATAGCGGAAAGCCCGACGGCGGAGCGAAGCGGAGCCGGAACGCACAAAAACAATTCATAATGCATAATTCATAATGCATAATTGAATGTTAGTTGTCAGTGTCAGAGTTCAAAATTCAACAGCCTTAGTTATTAGTTCAAAATTTTAATTTTTTCCATTGTTTTTTCAATAATTTTATTTTAAATTTGCGAATAACTTCAAGTCGACACAGAAGTGACGGCTCTACATTAAACTAAACTTTAAAAGATATGGAAATTTGGCATTATTGGGTCATTGCAGCCCTAGTATTCTTCATCATCGAAATCTGCACCAGCGGTTTCGCAATCGCATGTCTTTCTGTAGGATGTTTGTTCTCTGCAGTAGGTTCAGCATTTGAATTATCAATCTCATGGCAGGTCGGATTGTTTGCAATAGGAACATTCCTCGCATTCATCTTCATCCGTCCTTTCGTTTTAAAACTTATGGACAAAAAAGCCAACAACAGCGTGACAACCAACATGGATAACCTCATCGGTCGCAAAGCTGTGGTAACAGAGAGAATCGAGAAAGACGGATACGGACGCGTCAAGATTGACGGCGACGACTGGAAAGCACGCATGGAAGACGACGGCGAGGCTGAAGTCGGAGAAAAAGTCACTATTTTATCAAACGAAAGCATTATATTAACAGTTAAAAAATAAACATTATGGGCTCATTAATTATCTTCGGAATCATTGCATTTATCGTAATAATATTTGCTTTGAATGGTTTGAAAGTCGTTCCACAGTCAGAGACAAAAGTCATCGAACGACTCGGTAAGTTTCACGGCGTACTTCCAGCAGGTCTGAACATCATCTGGCCTATCATCGACCGCCCTAAAGCTATAGCAGTCAGAGACCAAAGAGGCAGGTCATACATGACAAGCAGCATCGACCTCAGAGAGCAAGTCTATGACTTCCCAAAACAAAACGTTATCACAAAGGACAACGTAACAACAGAAATCAACGCGCTTTTATATTTCCAAATCGTTGACCCAATCAAATCAGTTTATGAAATCGAAAACCTTCCTGTCGCTATCGAAAAACTCACACAGACAACACTTCGTAACGTCATCGGCGAGTTGGAATTAGACGAGACTTTGACATCACGCGACACTATCAACGCTAAGCTTCGCGCTGTGTTAGACGACGCTACAAACAAATGGGGCGTCAAGGTAAACCGCGTTGAGTTACAAGACATCACACCTCCTGAGTCAGTACGCATCGCCATGGAAAAACAAATGCAGGCTGAACGTAACAGACGTGCTGAAATCTTGAAAGCTGAAGGTGAAAAGACATCAGCAATTTTGAAGTCAGAAGGTGAAAAGACATCACAAATCAACAATGCCGAGGCTGAAAAAGCAGCTGTTCTTCTCAAGGCAGAAGGCGAAGCAAAAGCTAAGATTTTACAAGCAGAAGCTGAGTCACAAGCAATTGCGATGATAGCAGAAGCAATCAAAAACACCAAGACCGACCCAGCATCATATCTCTTGGCAACAAAATACATCCAGACATTAGAACAAATGGTCAGCGG
>JBGVQR010000085.1:0-17490 GCA_045127605.1 Candidatus Limimorpha sp.
AATGAAAAGAAAATTTTTTGTATTGAGCTTTATGCTGGGCTTCTGTCTGTTTTCTACGGCAGAAATCAAGGCGCAAAACGATGCTTTCTTTGTGAACCCATCAGAACATCGGACTTCCGTTAATGTTGGGCAAGGCTTCAATTTCGGAAGCTTCGTGTCGGAGCAAGAGGGCTTCGGCTTTGAAGACTTCACAGGCGGTGACGCCCCAGTAGGAAACGGCTTGTTACTCATGACAGCCACAGGTTTAATTTATTTAATGAACAAAAGAAGAAAGGAAAACGAATGATGAAAAAATTATCAGCAATAATGATGGCATTGATGATGGTGTTGACATTAACTCAATGCAAGCCAGACAAAGGCAATGAAGGTGACACACAAAACGGCTCAAAGGTAAAAGTCAGCTGTGTGGTGCCAATGAATAAAAATACAAGGTCAGAATTTGCGAATCTGATGACAGACGGCTCAATAAAATGGAGTGCAGGTACAGAGAGAATCTATCTCGCAATACCAAACGAGACAAATCCTCAGATAGTTGAGCTGACAGCTTTCACAACTGTTGAATCTAACATATTAATCTTTGAAGGTGAAGTAGAAGCAGGACTTCTTACAGAAGGCGAATACGAAGTATGGTATTTAGGTAACTCAAAAGAATCTGGTAATTCATACATTACAGAAGAAATAGAGAATGAAGTTATAAAAAGTATTAGCGGTAGCATTGCAAGCCAAAGCGGTGACTTAAATGATTTAGGCTACTACCATATTGCGATGACAACAGTGACAGCAGAGACAGAAGGCGAAGAAGTTGTCTTGTCGTTGAACGGCACATTGAAGAATCAGATTGCGATAGCACACCTTAACTTAGAAGGCATAACAAATTTGAAAGGCAATGCTATACTCGGAACAGAATACGCACTTCAATATAATAATGGAGCATTTGAATTTGCAGTTATACCAAATGCACAAGCAAACATCACTGTTACAGAAGGTACAAATGCCTCATACGTTGTATTATTCCCAAATGCCACAGCCAATGTAGATTTGAAGAGCAACACAAGCAAGAAAGTAACTTTTGAAGGCGGAGTGGAAGCTAACAAGATTTATTACAAACATGTGTCAGACATGGAATATTATCCGCTTACATGGGAAGACTATGAAGAAGAAACCAATACAATTAACGGCCACGAATATGTAGACTTAGGATTGCCAAGCGGTTTGTTATGGGCAACATGCAATGTAGGAGCAAATGCACCTGAAGAATGCGGAGATTATTTTGCTTGGGGAGAGACAACGACAAAAGCTGAATATACAGAAGAAAACAGCGTGACATGCGGACTTAGCATTTCGCAGTTACAATCTCAAGGCTATATAGACGGAGAATGCAATCTAACACCACAATACGATGCAGCCACAGCCAACTGGGGCGGAAACTGGAGAATGCCTACAAAAGCAGAACAAGAAGAATTGTTAAACAATTGCATATGGACGTGGACAACACAGAATGGCGTTAAAGGACATAAGATTACAGGACCAAATGGCAATTCTATCTTCCTCCCTGTTAATGTTGTTATCATCGGGTCAACGCTCAACGACCCTGAAAGCGACGGTATCTATTGGAGTTCAACTGCTCCCGGAATTACCAATCTCACGTCGTACTACTTTGGCTTTTATAGTGAAGATACTGGCGCAGGAAAAGTCAGCCGTTACGCCGGTCTGAGCGTGCGTCCAGTTTCTGGTGAGCCAGAAGAACCTGAAACCCCATACGCTAACGGTCATGAATACGTTGACCTTGGTTTAAGTGTTAAATGGGCAACATGTAATGTTGGAGCAAATTCTCCAGAAGAATATGGAAATTATTATGCTTGGGGAGAGACAACGACAAAAGCTGAATATACAGCAGAAAACAGCGTGACATGCGGACTTAGCATTTCGCAGTTACAATCTCAAGGCTATATAGATAGCAATGGCAATCTTACGGCGCAATACGATGCGGCCACAGCCAATTGGGGCGGTACATGGAGAATGCCGACATACGATGATTTGATCGAATTATATAATTGCATGTGGACATGGACAACCCAGAACGGAGTTAACGGCTATAATGTAGAAGGCCCTAGTGGTAAGAGCATCTTTCTTCCTGCTGCGGGCTACCGTGGCGGGTCATCGCTCCTCTTCGCTGGAAGCGACTGTTTCTATTGGAGTTCGAGCGGTAGCGACAACGTATCCGCATGTGTCATCTACTCTGGTAGTAGCAATTTCGACATGAACTACAGCGACCGTATCTTCGGTCTATCGGTGCGTCCAGTCTTAGAATAAAAGCGATTACATCAATGCATAATTCATAATTCATAATTGGGGTGTTGCTCTGGGAAAGGGTGACACCTTTTTTTAAATTGAAAACTGAAAGTTGAAAATTGAAAGTTAGCTGTCAGCTGTCAGCTATCAGCAATTAGTTGAAAATTGAAAATAGACAATTCACGAAAAAAACAACACAGACACGAAAAAAATATTCGTGAGGTTTCGTGAAGATTAGTGGATTGAAAGATAGCGGAGTTTATTTAGTCTCTTTCTTCTCCAACTCTTTATCGAGTTCCAACAAGAATTTCTTGGTCTTTTCCAATGTCATCAGGACTGTGGTCTTTCTTTCGAGTTGGTCGAAGTCTTTCTTGAGAGCGTCTTTGGCGCCTTGTAAGGTGTAACCCTGAACCTTCACGAGTTGGTAAATCATACGGAGGTAACGAAGGTCGCGTTGTGTGAACATACGGTTGCCTTTGGTGCTTTTACGAGGTCTGAGGACGGAGAACTCGCTTTCCCAATAACGTATGAGAGAGGCATTCACGTTGAACATCTCTGCTACTTCACCGATGCGGTAATATAGTTTCTCGTATTTCTCTTCGCTCATAATCAGTCCATGGTTTGTGAAGGTTGTTGCGACAACTCAAGGATTTTGTCGTATTCTTCAGGTGTTATATCGTTATAAAAGAAATTAATCGGGTTGATGGCCTTGTTATTTTTTATGACTTCGTAATGAAGGTGAGGAGCTGTCGACTTGCCGGTGTTACCCATCTTGCCAATTTCCTGACCTCTTTTCACTTTGTCGCCTTTCTTTACAGAGAAAGAATGAAGGTGAGCGTAACGTGTCTTGTAGCCATATCCGTGGTCAACGATGATGTTGTTTCCGTAGCCGCTCTTATTTTTCTCAACCTTCGACACCACGCCATCGCCAGTAGCATAGATGCCAGTGCCGACAGGACCGCTGAAGTCGATGCCGCCATGGAATTTCGTTACCTTATAGAATGGGTCGGTACGATGTCCGTAATGTGATGATATTCTGTAGATGTCGGTTCCTTTCACAGGCATGATAGCTGGGATACAGCTGAGCATTTCTGATTTGTTTTTTGCCATATCGTAAATCTCGTCAAAAGATTTCGACTGAACATACAACTGGCTAGAAAGTACATCGATGCGTTTTGCAGTGTTGACAACCATCTCTGAGTTGACGTAACCATCTAATGCAAGATAACGGTTGGAGCCACCGTAACCGGCTTTTCTTACTGATGATGGAATAGGCTCGGCTTCAAAAATCATTCGGTAAATGTTGTCGTCTCGGTCCTCTAATTCTGCTAACAACAAGTCGAGATTGTCGATTTTGTCGTTCATTATTTCATATTGTAATTTGAGATATTCTATCTCACGGCTCTGCATCCTTTCAGTAGGGGAGCCGAAGAAATTCTGTATCAGAAGCACAATGACGAAAGCACTGACACTGGTAGATAACAAATATAAGACAACGCTCCAGAATCTCTTCTTTCTCGAAGTCTTATATTCTTCATATTCAAGTGTCTGTGGGTTAAAGATATATTTCTTTCTTGCCATTGTCTAAAAATTGAAATTAAATGAAAAATATTCCATCAATTCTGCAAAAATAATATTTTTTTGAACTAAATTTGCAAAAAGTTTTTTGAATAAATTTAAACACATTATTTATATATGAAAGCAAGTGAAATTCGCAGCAGTTTCTTGAATTTTTTTGAATCAAAACAACATCTCGTAGTAGCTTCAGCTCCTATCGTTGTTAAAAATGACCCTACATTGATGTTTACCAATGCAGGTATGAACCAGTTTAAAGACGTTTTCTTGGGCAATGCTCAATATAAGTCAAACAGAGTTGCTGACATTCAAAAATGTCTCCGCGTGTCAGGAAAACACAACGACCTTGAAGAAGTAGGTCGCGACACTTACCATCACACTATGTTCGAGATGATGGGTAACTGGTCATTCGGCGATTATTTCAAGAAAGAAGCTATCGCTTGGGCTTGGGAATTCCTCACAGAAGTATTGAAGATAGACAAGAATAAATTATATGTCACTGTTTTCGGCGGTGATGCTAAAGATAACTTGGAACCAGACAACGAAGCATTCGAATTCTGGAAAGAACATATCGACGAATCTAGAATCATCTACGGAAGCAAGAAAGATAACTTCTGGGAAATGGGTGACCAAGGTCCTTGCGGTCCATGTTCTGAAATCCACATCGACATCCGTGACGAAGAACAACGCAAGCTCGTCGACGGTAAAGAACTCGTCAACAAAGACAATCCAGAAGTCATCGAGATATGGAACCTCGTTTTCATGCAGTTCAACCGTATGGCTAACGGCAGCCTTGTGAACCTCGCAGCAAAACACATCGACACAGGTATGGGATTTGAACGTCTCGTCCGCGTCATCCAAAATAAAAAGTCAAACTACGACACCGACGTATTCACTCCTTTAATCGACAAAGTCGCTGAACTCTCAGGTAAGGCTTACGGTAAAGAAGAAATGGTAGACATCGCAATGCGCGTTATCGCCGACCACCTCCGTGCTGTCAGCTTCGCTGTCGCCGACGGTCAGCTTCCTTCAAACAACGGCGCAGGTTATGTCATCCGCCGCGTCTTACGTCGTGCTGTACGTTATGGCTATACATTCTTAGGATTCACAGAACCATTCGTATATAGAATATTGCCAGTCCTCGTTCAAGAAATGGGCGAACAATATCCAGAGTTGAAGTCACAACAAGAACTCGTTGCTAAGGTTATCAAAGAAGAAGAAGCCTCATTCTTGAGAACTTTGTCACAAGGTATCCGTCGCTTCGAGTCTTACGTTGAACAAAACCCAGAATCAAAAGTCATCGACGGTGCTTTCGCTTTTGAATTGTTCGACACTTACGGTTTCCCTGTCGACCTCACAAACCTTATGGCAGAAGAAAAAGGCCTCACAGTCGATATGGAAGGCTTCAAGGCAAACCTTGAAGAACAGAAGAACCGCTCTCGTAAGGCAGCTGAGAAATCATCAGGCGACTGGATTGTTGTAGTTGAAGATGACAAAGCAACTGAATTCAAAGGTTATAACGAGTTGACAACAACTTCTAAAATCATGCGTTATAGAGAAGTCGTTGCTAAGAATAAGAAACATTACGAAATCGTTTTAGACCAAACTCCTTTCTACGCTGAAATGGGTGGTCAAGTTGGTGACGTTGGTACTCTCACATCAGAAAATGAAGTTGTTAAGGTTTTGAATACAGTTAAGGAAAACGACCTTATCATCCATATCACAGATATGATTCCTCAAGAACCAGAGGCTGACTTCGTTGCAACAATCGATGTCAAGAGAAGAAGAAAAATCGAAGCTAACCACACAACAACTCACTTGATGCACGCAGCATTACGTCAAGTCTTGGGTAATCACGTTGAGCAAAAAGGTTCTTTGGTAAATGATGAAAGACTTCGTTTCGACTTCAGCCATTTCTCAAAGATGACAGACGAAGAAATCAAACAAGTTGAAAAAATCGTCAACGAAAAAATCAGAGAAGACATTTTAAATAATACATACGAAAACGTTCCTATCGAAGAAGCTAAGAACATGGGTGCGATGGCATTGTTCGGTGAAAAATACGGCGACCATGTGAGAGTTGTTGCTTTCGATAAGGAATATTCAGTTGAGCTTTGCGGTGGTACTCACATCGCTTCAACAGGTCGCATCGGTTCATTCAAGATTTTATCTGAAGGTGCTATCGCTGCTGGCGTACGTCGTATCGAAGCTGTCACAGGCGACGACGTGATGTGCTATCTCGATAATCAATTAGAACAAATCGCTAAGATTAAAGAAATCGTCAAGACATCAGGCGACTTGATTAAGGCTATCGAAAACCTCAGCGCACAAAATCAGATGTTACAAAAGAAAGTCGAACAGATGATGCAAGAAAAAGCTGTCGCTGAAGCACGCAATATCTACAACACAGCTGTTGATTTCGAAGGACGTAAATTGGTTATCGCTCGCGTTGAAGCTGACGTAAATCAGATGAGAACTATCGCTACAGCTGTCAAAGACATCGACGCTGAAGCAATCCTTCTCATGGGCGGTATCTTCGAAGCAAAACCAGCATTGTGTGTTATGATTCCACAGTCACTCGTTGACGAACGCAAGTGGGACGCAGGCGCGATGATTAGAGAAGCTGCTAAGGAAATCCAAGGCGGTGGCGGCGGTCAGAAGACACTCGCTACAGCAGGCGGCAAGAACGTCGACGGCATCGACAAGGCAATGGAAATCTTGAAATCTAAAATTAACAATTGATAATGTAGAGACGCGTCAACGTTATCATAAAAATAAACACACGTTGACACGTCTTAAAACTCAAAATCTCAGAATCACAGTAATGCGGTTCTGAGATTTTTTATTCTAAACTATAAATTTTAACTTTCAATTTTCAACTGCAGATTGCTGACCGCTGAAAGCTAACTTTCAATTTTCAGTTTTCAATTTTCAATTTATTTGAGACGCAGCAATTACATATTGTTAATTTTTATTGTGTAATTGATACGTCTCTACATAATTATGCATTATGCATTATGAATTAAGAATTCAATAAGTTTCTTAGTCGCTCTTCCTCTGTGTGAGATTTCGTTTTTCACTTCCATCGACATCTCTGCGAAAGTCTGGTCGAAGCCATCAGGCAAGAAGATAGGGTCGTAGCCGAAGCCTTTTTCACCGTGTTGTTCTTTAGTGATGACACCTTCTACCTTGCCTTCGAAGAAATGTTGTTCGCCATTAAGGTTAAGAGCGATGACAGTTCTGAAGCGGGCCTTGCGGTTTTCGACGCCTTCTAAGGCTTCTAAAAGTTTATTAACATTATCTTGGTATGAACAACCTTCGCCAGCGTAGCGGGCAGAATAAACGCCAGGAGCGCCGTCTAGAGCGTCTACTTCCAAACCAGTGTCATCAGCGAAACAGTCGACATGGAAATTGTTTGTTACGAAGTCAGCCTTGATTTTAGCGTTGCCGTCTAAAGTGTCAGCGTCTTCAACGATGTCTTCATGACAATTGATGTCGGTTAAACCTACAATATCAAAATTCTTTATTATAGCACGAAGCTCTTCCAACTTATGAGCATTATGCGTTGCAAATACTAATTTTTTCATTTTATATTATTTCTTACTTGTTGTCTTGTAGACTTGTTGTCTCTTAAAGACTCCAGTCTATAGGTTTTATATTATTTTTTACAAGGTATTCATTTGTCTTCGAGAAATGCTTACATCCGAAGAAACCTCGTGAGGCGGAGAGTGGGGAAGGGTGGACAGTTTTCAGTATGAGGTGTTTGTTGTGGTCGATGAGGTTTTCTTTAGCGATGGCGTAGTTTCCCCAGAGTATGAAGACTATGTTTTCTCTATTATCAGATAGCGCTTTGATGGCGGCATCAGTGAAGCGCTGCCAGCCAATCTTGGCGTGCGATGCTGCCATATGTGCTCTCACTGTTAATGATGCGTTGAGCAATAAGACACCTTCTTTAGCCCATTTCTCTAAATTGCCGTGTGTAGGAATTGGAAGTCCCAAGTCTTGATTTAATTCTTTGAAGATGTTTATTAGACTAGGTGGTTTCTGAATATTATCAGGTACGGAGAATGCCAAGCCATGAGCTTGTCCTATGTTATGATAAGGGTCTTGACCTAATATGACGACTTTTACATCATCGAAAGGAGTGAGGTTGAATGCGTTAAAAATCAAAGATGATGGAGGGAATACTATATGTTGTTTTTTCTCTTCAATAAGAAATGACTTTATATCAGCAAAATAGCTGGCTTCAAATTCATCTTTTAAAGCATTATACCATTGTTCTTCTATGTCAGGTTTTCTTACTGCTGTCATTGAAATTATTTTTTATTATTCATGTACAAATATCGATAAAAAAACGTTAATTTGTATTGTGAAAATATGAAATATTAATTAAATCTTATTATAATGAAAAAGTTTTTTTATTTGTTGTTAGTAACAGTTTTATTTGTCGTTATATTGTCATCATGTCGACATAGTAAGCCATGTGCGGCTTATGGAGAATCCAAATATTATCAGATAGAGAGACCGTTTTAATTCTAATAATTAACAAAAAAAAGAGCATCATTCGATGCTCTTTTTTTTGCTTTATGTTATACTTGATTAGTAAACTAAAATCTTAGCAATGTTAGATGTTGTTCCAGCTTGAACTCTAACGATGTATGTTCCGTTTGACAAACCATTAACGTTGAAGTTAACTGAATGTGAACCTTGACCATAGTTTCCTAATGTTGCGTTTTGTACCATGCGACCTGTTAAGTCAAAGATTTGGTATGAAACTGTAGCTGCTGTTTCAACATTGAAGTTGATTGTAGCTTCGCTGACAACAGGGTTAGGATAGATGTTCATTTCTAATGCGTCTGTTGAATTTGTTGTGTTTTCAACGATGCTTTCGCCAGTACCTTGAACGAAGTCTTCGCATTTGTAGATACCTCTACCATAAGTAGCGATGTAAACAATACCATTATTTGAAATAGAAGGATATTGGATAGATGTTGTGTCGCCAACTTCGTCAATGAGGTATACATATTTTGAATCGTGGTTTTCTAACAATTGTTGTTTAATTTCCATTACTGGGATGTTAGCAACTGCATTGTCAGCTGTCCAGTTTGTCATATCTTCTGAAGTGTAGATACCTTTTTCTGTACCAATCATTACGAGACCTGTTGTATTTTCAATTAAGCTTGAGTAAGCTGGAACTTTAGGTAAGTTATTTTGTACTGAAGTGAAAGTTACACCGTCTGTTGCGTAGAATACGTAATCTTCATTACCGTAGTTACCTAATGTTACGACTACTTTGTTAGCATCTTGTGGGTCGATAGCGATGCTTGTGATAGCTTGGCTATTGAATGTTGCTGGGTCGATTTCTACTTTTGTGATAACAGATACTGTATCAACAGTTGCTAAATCTTTTGTTACAGCGTCTGAAATGCCAGATAATCTGTAGAGGTTACCTTTGACTGTACCGATGTAAGCGACGTCACCATCTGCTGAAATTGCGAGAGCATTAGGAATGCCAGTGAATGTTGCTATTGTCCACCAGTCGATTTTTTTGTTGAATTTCAAAGCATCTCTTGTCATGACGATTTTACCTTCTGTAGCTATTAATAATGTAGAAGAAATAATATCTTTAATCATGATAGAGTCACCTTGTGCTAAATCTTCTGTCAATGTATATTCGAAAGGATATGTGCAGTTGTTACTTCTAACGTCTGTGATTACTTCACCATTGCTGAAATCTCTTTTTGCGTAATATTTAACTGAGTCAGCTGATTTTGTATCGTTATAGTTTTCGAACAATACGATAGGAGTTTTGAATGCGTTAGGGTTTGTAACGAAAGCTTTGTTTTCTGTTGCTGAATAAGAGAAGTTTTCTTTGTCGTAGTCAGCGCCAGCGCTTTGTGTTCTTAAGACAGGTGTTCCGACGCTGTATTTACCTGTAGCTGTAACAAACATAATGTTAGGGTCGATTGTTGAAATAGCGCAAGGACCACCAGCTTTAGTAAATTCGAATGCTCCGTATGTAGCAGCTGCGTCTGTTGTAGCGATATCGTTAGGGAAGATAGCTGTACCTGTTGTTACGCTATTTAAGTCAGTTTCACCTAATACCTTGATAGTTCCGTGGTCGAGGCTACCGCCTAATGTCAAGTTGTTTTCGCCAGAGAAAGCAACGCTGAACATTCTTGCAACTGATGTGTGGTTTTCTTCTGTTTCAAAATAACGGTTTGCACCTTCGTATAAATAACCATTGCTTGAATAAGTACCTTTAAATACACCACCTTCTGTACCAACAAAGAATTCATTTTCATTGCCTGGGTTGAATGCTATTGATTGGATGCCAGTGTGAACATATTTGTAGTTATAGTAGAAAGCACCGCCAGATTGTGCGATTTGGAAACCGCTGCCGTCAGAGATACATTCCATTCTGAAGATGCCATCGCCGAATTCATCTCTCATAACCCATAAGTTAAGACCACCGATTAAAAGTTTTCTAGGATTATTTGGATAAACTACTATTGCATTGTCGTAAGCGCCACGTGAACCATAGATGCTGTACATTTCTGTTGATGTATATGCTACTTGCCATGTTTTGCCATTGTCGCTTGTCATGTAGATGTTACCTGTTCCGCTGAGGTTTTTTGACATATAGCTTACGTACATGTAATTGTCGTCTGTTGGAGATACAGCAATTGTTTTGTAAATGTCGCTCTTTGGTAATTTGTTAGCTTCATCGTTTGTTAATATCTCACATTCTCCATCTCTGAAAATGCAGACTTCGTTACCAACAACTGCCAATACTGTTCCGTTAGGTGTTACTTCAACGCCATAAACGTCAGTAGTGTCAACCAATGCTGTCAATGTGTTTTCTGCATATTTGTAAAGACCTTCATTTGTTGCTGCGTAAACAGTGTTGCCGTTTGTTGCTATGTCATTTACATATTCCCAATCTTCAGTACCTGCTACGACAGTGTTTGATTTTACTTCATATAAACCAGAACCAATGAAACTTGTTTCGTAGTTGAGGTATGATAAACCATTGTAGCTGTGAGCGCCACGGCCATCACCTGTACCAACGTAGATTGAACCATCTTCTGTTTGTGCCATGCAGCTAACCATCATGTTGTTGTTTAATGTTTTCCATGTGATACCACCATTTGTTGATTGGAAAACACCACCACCCATTGTGCCAATGTAGATAGTGCTATTTGTAGCATCAGTCTTGTCATAGACAATACCTCTTGTCAATGAACCATAATTGTCTGGACCTAATGATGACCAGTTCAATCCTTCTGAATTTCTTGATTGTGAATTTTCTGTTGCAACTAACCATGCTGGGTCAATTAAACCTGTTTCTTGATTTGCACGGATGCTCTTCATAAATGATTGTGCAGTTGCTTGTTCAGCTGTTCTTGGAGTGTATTTTCCAGAATCGCTGTTTGCATTAACTACAAAACTTGTTTGCGCTAAAAGAATGATTGTCAAAAGCAAACTAATTGGTAAAAATCTTTTTTTCATATCACCTAATTTAGATATTTATTACTATTATAATTTTCACTATTTAAGGGTGCTAAATTACTATAATTTTTGATTTCCCGCAAGTTATTTTTATAAAAAAAAATTATTTTTCCCTTTTATCAAAAAGAGAAAAATAATTACTTGATAATCACGAGAAAACTCGCTGAATTAACCTTTAATATTTTATAACCGAAGATGTTGGTAACCAACCGATACTACCATTGGCAATTTTGATTTTTTCCCATCCGTCAGCATTGTCTAAAATCTTGACCTTTGAACCTTCGTGAAGAACAAATAAATCGACACTGGAATTAGATGGTGAACTCTTTATTGTGATAGTTGGAATGATAATAATCCCCTCATTATTCGTACTTATATAGTTGTATTTTTTAACAGATATGCTAAAACTACAGATTGTGAACAATATCAGTATTAGACCTGTAAAAAACATGCTTTTTTTGAGACCTCTTGTTTTAGCTGTTATGTAGAAAAATAAGCATGTTAATAATAGACCTATTAGAACTAAAGTTATGATAGACCATACGTTAAGAGTGAATATGTTGCTAAGATTGTTCCACCATGTTTTGACGAACAACTCAGGTACGGCTTCGATTTTGTCTGTTAAGAATAATTGTGCAATCTCTATATTATGTTTAGTATCATCATTGTTGGGATTCAATTTCAATGATTTTTCATAATAATATATTGCTAAAGGATAATTTCTTAACTTATAGTAAGTGTTACCAATGTTATAGTATAGTGTGCTTGAAGAATAGCCTTGTTCAACAATGTCTTTATAAACGACTAATGCAGAATCGAAGGCGTTTTCGTTATATAATGAATTCGCTTTTGTTAAAAGTTCTTCTGGTTTCTGTGCTCTTGCTTCAAAAACCATTGAAAATCCTATAATGAATAATAAAACGAATTGTGTTATTATTTTTCTGTTTGCTTTCATCTTTCTTATTTTAAAAGTTTTTCTGCTTTGGTTATCAGTTCAATGCCTTTTTGATATAATTCGTCCATTTTCTTGCTTGAATCTCCAGGAGCAAAACGGGCAAACTCGCAGCTGTTTAATAAGTCAATAAATTCATTTACAATTTCTTCGGATACTTCTTTACTTAACATTATTTCTTTTACACTTTCCATTGAAAGCTGTGAGCGGCTGATGTTGAGCTTGTCTGAAATATATCCCCATAATGCTTGTGAAAATTCTTCGTAAAAACTATTCTGATTATTGTTAACTAGATAAGTGTGAGCATTGTTAAGACGTTTCTTGGCAATCTTTGTAGCTTTTTTGTTTTTTACTAATACTTGATTTTTATTGAATTTGTTGATTCTCTTGTAAACTAGCAATGTTATCACAAATGCTAACACCATTATTATGATGATTGCAATATAAAGAGGCGACATAAAGAATGTTGTTCCCGTGATACTTAAGGCATTATCACTTGCATTGATATGTCTAATGTCGCTGCCTAAATATTTGATGTCAGCTTGTCCTGGTGTGTATATTCCAGAATTACTGCTGCTTGCGTCTTTCTGAACTTGAATTGTATGTAAATCAGATTTTAGTGTCTCGTATTTTTTCAAGGATGGGTTGAAATATGAGAATTCTATATCTTCTAATGTAAAGTCACCAGAAACTCTAGGAATGATTATGTATTCAGCTTTTTTGCTGCCATAAATTCCTAATGCGTTATTTTTGACGGTTGTGCTTATTTTAGGGTCGTAAACTTCGAAATCTGGAGGAAATGCAGGCTTTGGCAATTCTAATAATTCTATATTGCCTTTTCCTGATACTGTCAAAGTTAAAGTGAAAGCTTCGTTGACTTTTAACTCGCTTTTGTCAATCTTTGAGGTGAATGTAAACTGTCCGACAGCACCTTGGAAACTCTCAGGTTTGTTGGCTGTTGGCAATGGCTCTACTTCAATGGTAATAGGTTGTGATTTGATGTCTTTTCTTACGTTAGTGTATGATGTTCCCATTACATCGCCAAAGAAATCTTCAAAAGGGTCGTAGCCTTGTGTGCGTTTGCGTTGCTGTCTGATTTGAGCTACGCATGTAAGATCTAATGGGTCAATGATAAGGTTACCAGATTTTTGTGGGAATAAAACGATTTCTTTTATTGTGGCGACATTATATTGTTGTCCGTCAATTACTGTTGATGATTGTTGCAATGAACCGTCATTTTCGGTGATGTCTTTGGTCCAAAATCCTGAATAAGAAGGTGATTTTGAAACAGATAACTGTGAAATTGGTATTGTGTAGTAAATGTTGTAGGTTAATAAAATTTGTTCTCCTTGATACACTTTTTTCTTATTAGGTGTAGCTTTGAGAAATACCTCTTTTGCAGTTATATTGCTTTTTGAGTTGCTTGAGTTGCTTGTTGCTCCGTTGTAAGTGCTTGCTCCAGATGCTGATGGTACTACGTTAATCTCGCAAGGCTCACTCGTTATTTTCTTCTTGTCAACGGTGATGGAAGCTGATGGTATCGTAAAGACACCTTCTTTAATAGCTCTTAAATGAAATGAGAAAGTCTGTGTGTTTGTTCTAGTTACCGAACCATTGATAATTTGGACACTCGAACTTGTTGATGTGAAAGGTCCACCTATGATTTCGAAATTGGTGAAATTAGGTGTCTTGAAATCTTTTCCATCTCCATTTAGTTCGTATGAAACTTGAAATTGTTCTCCAACGGAAACTTGTTTTTTGCAGATGGTCCTAAATGATACATCTGATTGTGCTTCAAGTGTGTATATCGATACGAAACAGAATAATATAATATATAAGAGCTTAGTTTTCATTATTTGAATTTTAATTTGCAAAAATAAAACCTTATTTAATACTACCAATCTTTTTCAGACTTTCTTTTTTGCATTTGTGCAGCTTTCTTGTCGTTGATGTCTTCCATGGTTTCTTTCTCTTGATTTTCAAGAGCTTTCAACATACGCTCAGCATCTTCTTTTGACATTTGTTGCTGTTGCTGTTGCTGTTGTTGCTGATCTTGCTGTTGTTCTTGTTGCTGTTGTTGTTGCTGATTTTGCTTTTGTTCTTGTTGCTGCTGTTGCTGATCTTGTTTTTGTTCTTGTTGTTGGTTCTGTTGATTTTGCTGTTGCTGCTGTTGTTGTATCATTTTCCAGCGGGCATATTCCAGATTATATCTGGCATCATCGTTTTTAGGATTTGACTTTAGTGATTTCTTATAAGAATCAAAGGCTTCTGCATATTTTTCTTGAGCCATATAGGTGTTTCCTAAATTGTAATATGCGTCAGATTCTATCTCTTTTGAAACATTACGTTCAGCTACTTCAGAGAAGTTTTTCTGAGCATCTTCATAATTTTTTTGTTCATACAAAGCATCGCCTAAATTAAACTGAGCCTTGGGACTGTATTCTTTATCTAATGATTTCCTGTAGTTTACCTCGGCTTCGGAAAAATTGCCGTTTTTAAACTCAGCGTTTCCGTGTCTAATAAGTCCTTTGTCTGTCTGAGCGTTTGTTGCCAAGCAGATTAGCATAATAAATATGCAGATATAGATATGTTTATTGTTCATTTTCATCTTTTGGTTCAAAGAATTTGAATTTAGTTTCCCAATCTTTTTTTCCTGAAGAGATTAAGATTTCAATTATTAAAAGAATTATGGCAGCGCCGATAAACCATTGAAACTGATCTTCATAGTCTGTAAACACTTTTGATTCAATTTCGGTTTTGTTACTGCTGTTTATTTTTTCAAATATTTCATCTAAACCGACGTTGGAATTACTTGCTCTTCTGTAGATTCCGTCGCCAATCTCTGCTATTTGTCGTAATAAGTTGTCATCTAATTTTGTGATAACGACATTCCCGTTCTTGTCTTTCTTATATCCTACCTGTTTGCCGTATTGGTTGTAGAGTGGGATAGGTGCGCCTTCTTCAAGACCCATTCCGATAGTATATATTTTGATTCCTGCTTTTATGGCGTCTTGGGCTGCTTTTATGGCGTCACCATTCTCGTGGTCTTCGCCGTCGGAAATGATAACGATGGCTTTCCCATTTTCGTTATCTCCAAAAGATTTTGCAGCTAAATTGATAGCTGCGCCAATTTCAGTGCCTTGTGACGGAATCAAGCTTGTGTTTATGGTAGAAAGAAACATCTTTGCAGCTGCATAGTCGGTGGTGATAGGCAATTGTACGTATGCGTTGCCGGCAAATATTACTATACCGATTCTGTCTCCGTTTAACTTGTTGATAATATTATTGATAGCTTGTTTTGAACGTTCCAGACGATTTGGTGCGATGTCTTCTGCGTTCATTGAGTTAGAGATGTCGATACAGAAGTATAAATCAATACCTTCGCGTTTTACTTCTTCCAACTTTGAGCCTGTCTGTAAATTGGCGATGCCAAGAATGCCTAAAGTTACAACGATGATGAATATGACAAATTTTGTGTTGCTTCTTGATTTTGATACCAAAGGTGTAAGCAAGCCCGCAAATTTTGAATCGGCAAACTTTTGAAATTGCTTCTTATTGATAATACGTATCGTGATGTATATGGCAATAAGAACTGGTATTATCAAAAGCCAATACAGATATTCTGGATGTTCAAATCTTAAAATATTGTTTTCCATTGTATTATCTTTATTCAGTTATTGATTTAAAAATGGTGTTCTTTAAGATGAATGATAAGATAAGAAGTACGAGTCCCCATATAGCAAATGGATAAAATTCTTCGTGAAGTCTCTTATATTCATTGACTTCAATTTTTGAACGTTCCATCTTGTCGATTTCATCGTAGATTTGTTGAAGTTTTTCTTTTGACTCTGCACGGAAGTATTTTCCTCCAGTTTCGTCAGCGATGCTTTGTAATAAGCTTTCGTTGATGTTTACTTCAACTTGTTGGTATTTGATTCCTCCGAATGGTGTTTGTACTGGATAAGGTGCCATTCCTCTTGTTCCTGCGCCAATGGTATATACTCTGATGCCGAACAACTTAGCCATCTCAGCTGCAGTGGAAGGGTCTATGGAACCTGCGTTATTGTCACCATCGGTTAATAATATTACGACTTTGGATATAGCTTCGCTGTCTTTTAATCTGCTTACTGCGGAAGCGAGGCCGTCGCCGATAGCAGTACCGTCTTCTAACATGCCGCATTTCATGTCTTTCAACATGTTAAGCATCATGCCATGGTCTGTTGTTAATGGGACTTGGGTGAATGTTTCACCGCTGAAAACGACCAATCCCATTCTGTCGTCAGGACGTCCTGCAACGAAGTCTGATGCCACAATCTTTGAAGCTTCTAGTCTGTCGGGTTGTAAGTCGCAGGCTAACATACTGCTGGAGATGTCCATGGCTAAAACGATGTCAATGCCTTCTACATTGATTTTCTGATTTTTGGTGCTGCTTTGTGGTCGTGCTAAAGCTACGATAAACAATGCTAATGCAACAATTTCCAAAATAAAGACTATGTGTCTCAGATATGTTCTCCACGACTTTGGCAATTTGTCGAAATAGCTTGTGTCTGAGAATCGTACGTATGCTTGTTGTTTGTTGCAATTAAAGATATACCACAGCACAAAAAGTGGTATTATTATCAGTCCAAAAAGGAAGTGCGGAGATGCAAATTCTATGGAATTCATTTTGTTTCCTCCATTTCTTGGTTTTTGTCTTCTTCAAAATCGTACTTCTTGGCTTTTGCTTCTTCAGCTTTTTTCTTTTCCTGTTCTTGGTGGAAAACGAAGCTTTCTTCAATGAATGAATTGATATCTTTAAAAGCATTTTCGTTTTCGGCAGGGCTAGGTATTGCTTTAGCAAACTTTACCAAGTCTGATGTGATAAGTGTATTTTGTAACTTGCTGAAAATAAGATTGTCGAGCTGAATCTTTCTTACTTCATCTAAAATCTCGTCTGAAGTCATCTCGATAGCATCAATGTTAAACTGACCTTCAAGATATTCTCTTGCAATACCGGTAAGATTTGTGTAATAATCCTTGTATTTTCCTGATTGCCAGAGGTTAGCTCCTTTTAGCTGCGCCATTTTTTCTCTTGCTGTGATAATAGCTGGAATTTGAGGCTTGACTTCCTCTTCTTCAGTGTTTGTTTTCTTTCTAGAACGTCTTATTATATATATAAT
>JBGVQR010000086.1:0-6053 GCA_045127605.1 Candidatus Limimorpha sp.
AGGAACTGAGGAGGTGAGGAATTGAGGAACTGAGGAATTAAGGAATTGAGGAATTAAAGAATTGAGGAACTGAGGAATTAAGGAATTGAGGAATTAAAGAATTGAGGAATTAAAGAATTGAGGAACTGAGGAATTAAGGAATTGAGGAACTGAGGAGTTGAGGAACTGAGGATTTAAGGGTATGAGGAATTGAGGAACTGAGGAATTAAGGAATTTAGGAGTTGAGGAGGAATTAAGCCCTGAAAGGGCGAAATAAATATAGGATAAGGCAACACCTTATTAGTTGGGAGTTGTTTGAATTGAAAGTTGAAAGTTGAAAATGGAAAGTTAATTTTCAGTTTTCAGTTTTCAACTTTCAATTTTTAATCGCTCCCGATGCGTTAGGGATTGAAGCGGCATCCTTTTGTAGCGCAGCGGAAAAAGATATAGCGGAAAGCCCGACGGCGATAGCCGGAACGCCCAAAGAAAGACAACAGTCAACGGTCAACAGTCAACAGGCTTTGTGTACGGAGCCTGAATCTGTCGAAGGCAATGGAAAATAAATAATACAGTTTTGTTCTCAAACGATACAACGAGATAATCCACTTGTCAATCGATTTGTCTTAAAAAGTTTAAAAATTGTAAAAGCATAGATTTTTCTTCATACTTTTGCAATTAATTTAATGCGTAATTCACAATGCATAATGCACAATCATTATGAATTATGAATTATGAATTATGAATTGAATCATGCCTTTCATCGAAGAACTCATAAAATATAAAAGCTGCTCGATAGTCGGACTCGAGAAGAACACCGGCAAGACGGAGTGTTTCAACTATGTCTTGCAGCGTCTTCCTCTTGAAAATAAACGTGTTGCAGTGAGTTCCATAGGCATCGACGGAGAGACGACAGACCAAGTGACCAAGACTGCGAAACCTGAAATCTTCTTGCGCGAAGGCGTTTATTTCGGAACTTCAGAGAAACATTATCTCATGAAACGTCTCAGCGCAGAACTGCTCGAAATAACAAACGAAAACACATCCTTAGGGAACATTGTGATAGGCAAGGCTCTCACTCCGGGTAAGATTCTGCTTTCTGGTCCGTCGTCGACGAACGGACTGCGTCGCTGGATGGACGAGATGAAGAAATATGACATCGACCTTACTATCATCGACGGCGCCTTGTCGAGGATGAGTTTAGCGTCGCCAGCGGTGAGCGAGTCGATGATACTTGCGACAGGAGCCGCTTATTCGGCAAATATCAACACGCTCGTTCAGAAGACCGCCTTCGTGGTCCAGATGATAAACCTCGACCTTACATCAGAAGATAATAGCACGACTTTCAATGATATAAAAAACGGTGTTTGGGCGATTGATGAAGATAACGTTATCCATGATTTGAAGGTGGCGTCTTCATTGTCAATAAACATCAATACCGACGGATTGAAGAAATGCAAGACTTTGTTCGTCAGCGGCGCATTGACGGATAATTTCATCAACCATATCAGACAGAATAGGATATTCAACGAGACGGAAATCGTGGTGCGAGACTTTACCAAGATTTTCTTGACGCCAATGACTTACAATAGTTTCGTCAATGCAAAACGTAAAATAACTGTCTTGCAGAAAAGTAAGCTCATTGCGGTCTGCGTCAATCCGACTTCGCCAAACGGAATTATACTAGATTCAGAGAAATTGTGTAAGACATTATCGGAAGCGATAAAGCTGCCGGTTTATGATTTGAGAGCTAAGACTGTTGGCTTTTGAACTAAGGCTTTGATTGTTGTCCTGAAAAAATGAATTAACATATTTTTCGTTAAGGATTTCTTTTTAAATTTGCGTCTCACATTTTAAAATTAAATAAAAATTGATGCAACTGAGAAAACTTCTAGATTCACCATGCGGATTGCGCTTCATGATTGACAATCTCTGCACTCATTCGAGTTATTCAAGAAAGATAATGCTCGAAAGTTCAATGATGTATGACAGAAATTCTATAGAAAAGTCGTATGCGGTGATGAAGGAGTTTTACGAAGTCGTTAAAAATGACGAGAATAAAAATGCGATTCAGTCGCTACAGTTTAAGCTATGCAATCTGAAAGATATAAATCACACAATATCTCGTCTCGCAACATCGGTGGTCATCGACGACATCGAGCTTTACGAAGTGAAGAGTCTCGCTCTTCTTTCTGCCGATGTTAAAAATATTTTGGAAAAGATTTCTTTAGATAAAATCATAGAAATACCAAATCTTGATGAGGTTGTCAAAATCCTCGACCCTGACGGACTCCGCATCGCAACATTTTATATATATGATTCTTATTCGGAAGAACTAGCTTCGCTGCGTAAGAAATTGAAGGAAAAAGATGTTTATCAGGAAGAGATTTATAATGAAGTGATGCGCATCGAAGACGAGATACGCGCTGAGCTTTCTTCTAAATTAAAACCTTATTCCGAGGCGATGACTTTAGCGTTAAATGCTCTCGCTGATGTCGATATTAATATCGCTAAGTCATTGCAGATGAAAGAACTCGGACTTTGCTTCCCGACGATTTCTTCAAATAATATTTCATCATATAAAGGAATATTCCATCCAGAAGTGAAATCGATTCTTGAAAAAGAGAAACGCGAATATCAAAAAGTCGATATTGATTTCGGACTGAAACCGCTTATCATCATGGGTTCTAATATGGGAGGAAAGACCATTGTCCTCAAGGCCTTGGCGATGTGTCAGTATCTGCTTCAATTCGGATTCGGTGTCCCTGCAACATCAGCCGACATGATGATTTACGACGAGATATTCTGTCTTACAACCGACGACCAGTCTATCAATAAAGGACTTTCTTCATTCGCAGCAGAGATGAAAAACATTGACGCTGTGATAAAATCCTCCCGTAGAGACGCAAAATATTGCGTCTCTACACTAGCGCTCATCGATGAGCCTGCTCGTACCACAAATCCTACAGAAGGAACAGCATTGGTGTCGTCATTGGTGAAACTTCTTCAAGACAGAGCGATGAGTCTCGTTATCGTAACGCATTATAACATAAAAACATACAACAACAAATGTCTTCGTGTGAAAGGACTTATCGACGGCAAGATGAATTATGAATTAGTAGAGACACACGAAGGAGAAGTTCCACATGAAGCACTCAATATCGCCGAGACATTAGGAATTGACTCGCAATGGATTGAGATGGCGAAGGAGATAATATCAGTTAGGAGTTAGGAATCAGGAGTTAGGAGTTGTTGTAGAGACGTATCAATTACACCATAAAAATAAACAATATGTAATTGCTGCGTCTCAAGAATGGAGTCGTAAAGTAATGAAGTAATGGAGTGGTGGGAAATGAAAATTTTCTCTGCGTTCCTTTGCGTCTCTGCGAGAGGAAATAATATCGGTCACTGAGCTTGTCGAAGTGACAAGCAGAATGCCTTCGACAGGCTCAGGCACCGTTCACAGCCCAAAGCAAAAAATCCTTTAACATTTTATTTCAAAACTAGCTTTTTTCTCACGATTTTTTTCTTATATTTGTAAGCTAATCATTATTATTGATTTACATTCTTAATTGTATATTTTAAAATAATGATGTTTTGTTTCTAACTATTTAAGAATTAAATGAATAAACAAATATAAAATTATCGTGATGAGTAAATTAGGCTTAGATTTTGAAAAAGTAGCTAAGGCTCGTGGTCTGGCAAAAAACATTGCCGACAACGTACAAGGTTTTGTGGAACAATATACAACCGTCGCTGTTGAACGTACTTTATGTCGTTTGATTGGCATCGACGGCGTTGATGACAATATGGTGCCGCTTCCAAATGTCGTCATCGACACATTGAAAGACAAAGGCGTTTTGGGCGAAGGTGTCCTCTTCTTCATCGCTAACGCAATGATTGAGACAGGCAAGAACCCACAGGAAATCGCTGAACTCGTAGCTAAAGGCGAATTAGATATCACCAAGGTGGTGACAAGAGACAGCAAGAAAATCGCTGACACCTTGCAACCTATCATCGATGAAAACATCAACAAGATTCGCGCTCGCCGCGCTCGCCGTGAACAATATCTCAACACAATAGGCGAAGGACCAAAACCTTATCTCTATATCATCGTTGCTACAGGTAACATCTACGAAGATGTTATCCAAGCTCAAGCCGGCGCACGTCAAGGCGCTGACGTCATCGCTGTTATCCGTACTACAGGTCAAAGCCTCTTGGACTATGTCCCTTACGGCGCAACAACAGAAGGCTTCGGCGGTACTTTCGCAACACAGGAAAACTTCCGTATCATGCGTAAGGCATTGGACGAAGTAGGCGAGGAGGTAGGTCGTTACATCCGTCTCTGCAACTACTGCTCAGGTCTCTGCATGCCAGAAATCGCTGCTATGGGTGCTCTCGAAGGCCTAGACGTCATGCTCAACGACGCTCTCTACGGAATCTTGTTCCGCGACATCAACATGCAACGTACACTCATCGACCAATATATGTCACGTATCATCAACGGTTTCGCAGGCGTCATCATCAACACAGGTGAAGACAACTACCTAACAACAGCCGACGCCGTTGAAGCAGCTCACACAGTCCTCGCTTCTGACCTCATCAACGAACAACTCGCTTTGTCAGCAGGTCTTAAAGAAGAACAGATGGGTCTCGGCCACGCTTTCGAGATGGACCCAGAGTTAGAAAACGGATTCTTGTATGAACTCGCTCAGGCTCAGATGACACGCGAAATCTTCCCTAAGGCAACTCTCAAATACATGCCTCCAACCAAATTCATGACAGGTAACATCTTCCGCGGTCACATCCAAGACGCTCTCTTCAACATGATTGGCATCTGGACAAACCAAGGCATCCAACTTCTCGGCATGCCAACAGAAGCTATCCACACTCCATTCATGAGCGACCGTTACCTCTCTATTGAAAATGCAAAATATATCTTCAACAATATGCGCAGCATCGGCGACGAAATGGAATTCAAAGCCGACGGTATCTGCCGTAACCGCGCTAAGTTAGTCCTCGACAACACAATCACATTGTTGGAAGAAATCAACAAAGAAGGTCTCTTCACAGCTCTTGAAAAAGGTATCTTCGGCGACGTGAAACGTCCTATGAACGGCGGTAAAGGTCTCCAAGGCGTGACAATGAAAGGCGAGAACTACATCAACCCATTCGTTGAATTGATGAAAGGTAAAAATTAATTAAGTAAAAAACAGAAAAACATATAACCATGAGTGAAGGATTATATTCAATGGAAGCTAAGGATTTCGACAAGACCTTAGATTTGACTAAAATAAAACCATACGGCGACACAATGAACGACGGTAAAGTGCAGATGAGTTTCACTTTGCCAGTGCCATGCGGAGCAGAAGCTGTTGAAGCAGCAAAGCTTATGATGAAGAAAATGGGACTCGAAAACCCAAGCGTCGTTTATTATAAAGAACTCACACCAGGATTCACATTTTTCAACTGCTACGGCAGCTGCCAACATACAGTAGATTACACAAACATCTACGTTCCTAAAGTTGAAAGCAACGTGATGGATATGTATGAAACAGACGAATTCATCAAGGAAAACATTGGACGTAAAGTCGTTATCGTCGGAGCAAGTACAGGTACTGACGCTCACACTGTAGGTATCGACGCTATCATGAACATGAAAGGTTACGCTGGTCACTACGGTCTCGAACGTTATGAAATGATTGACGCTTACAACCTCGGCAGTCAGGTTCCTAACGAAGAACTCATTGCAAAAGGCATCGAACTCGGCGCTGACGCTTTGATTGTTTCACAGACAGTTACACAAAAAGACGTTCACATCCAAAACCTCACCAACTTGGTTGAGTTGATGGAAGCAGAAGGCTTACGCGACAAGATGATTCTCGTCTGCGGCGGCGCACGTATCACACACGAACTCGCTAAGGAATTAGGTTACGACGCTGGCTTCGGCATGAACACATATGCCGACGACGTAGCATCATTCGTAGTTGCAGAAATGGTAAAGAGAAATAACAAATAAGGTATAATAACATAAAATATAAAGAAATGGATAAAGATCAAGTAAGAGAAGTCATCGC
>JBGVQR010000087.1:0-32126 GCA_045127605.1 Candidatus Limimorpha sp.
AGACTAGACGAAGAGACCGCCGTGTTTTGTGTTTGCAAAAGTACAAAAAAAAATATTACGCGCAAGAAAAAAATAATTATTTTGAAAATATTTTTTATTGTTATAATTATCAAGTGTTTATGTAAAATAAATAAAGTAGGAATGTCTTGTGTTTCCTACTTTATTCTTAGTTTTTGTATTGTTAAAATGGATAAAATATCACAAATTGTAAATTATTCGAATGTAAATGATAATTGAAACATCTTATTTCGTAAGTTGTCAAAACTACTTGTGAACAAATAATTGTCGTATTTTGCTATGTCAAGAAGTCCGTAACTCATCTTTAATTCGATGCCGAGTTTGAAATAACCAGTGTAAAAATCGAATCCTGCACCAATCTCGGCAGCGATATCTTGTCTTTTAGTGTCAAGATTTTTTGGTTTTGAATTATTGTTAGTGTCATCATAGTTTTTTTTCTTGGAGGCTATGTCGATTTTATAATTAGCTCCAGCGATTATATATGCTGCAGAATTGTTATATCTTTTTGACTTGTATTTGATATGTAAGGGTAACTCTATGATTGTAGAGCTTGTGTGGCTTTTTATGTCCTTAAAAATCTCTATAGTTTCGTTGTTCGGACCTAGTTGTTGAGATGCTATTTTGTAAATGATTTTTCTTTCAACGAAGCTTAACGATGGAATAAGCCTCAGGTCAAAGTATTTTGCAAGACGAAGGTTGCCTACAATGCCAACGGTAAATCCATGTGACATTCTGGGAGCTATGTCTTTAACTTTGAAATACGATGATAAGAAATCGTCGTTGGTTCCAGTAAGTTTGTCGTTTGAAGGCAGTTCACCTGAATTGTGTATTACATTTTGGAAATTATCTATGAAATCAATTGTTGGTAATAGTTGATTATAACCCAATATAAATCCGTAATGATATAATTCATTATCATATTGTGGCAAATTCATAGGTCTTTGGTTTTGTGCTTCTAACGTGTTATATGCTACACTTGTAAAGAAACACAAGCATAATAAAAACTTAAAAATATTCTTCATCATGTGTAAGAAACGAGTGGAAGTATTATTTATTATGATATTTTTTACTTTCTTCGAAAAGTCGTTCTTTATTAATAGGTACAGCTCCAATCTCTTCACAGACGAGTCCGCCGGCAAGGTTTGATAATGCTGCTATATTATATGCATCTTCTTTACAAATTAAACATAACATCGCTACACTTAATACTGTGTCTCCTGCGCCTGATACGTCGGCTATCTTTCTTAAATGTGCGGGGATGTGATGCCATGCGTTTGTTTCATAATCCTTTATCAAAACACCTCGCTCTGATAGAGTGGTCATGACATATCTGCAATTAAGTCTGCATTGTAAGGCATCGACGGCTTTTACGATTTCTTCGATGCTGTCGTCTTTTGCTGAAATGCCAATGCCTTCTTTTAACTCTTTTAAATTAGGCTTGAAGAATGTTACATTCTGATAGGCTAAGAAATTCTTTTTCTTAGGGTCAACGCCTATAGGTATGTTTCTTTTATTAGCGATGGAAATGACTTCTTTTATCAGTCTTTCTGTCAAGACTCCTTTGTTATAGTCTTGCAGTATTATTCCATCTATTTTTTCTGCATTTGCAATTTCGCTGATTTTGTCAATCAGTGAATCGTATTCTTTTTCAGTAAGGTCGAATGTGTCTTCGGTGTCGACGCGTAACATCTGTGCGTTGTTTCCGATGATTCTTACTTTGGTTGTTGTGATTCTTTCGTCGCTTTTCACTATGCCCGAAGTGTTCATATTATGTTCAAGCATTAGTGATATCAAATCGTTTGATTTTTCATCTTTGCCTATTACGGAGCATAAGATGGGTTCGGCTCCTAAAGCTTTGAGATTTTGTGCCACGTTGGCAGCTCCACCCAGACGTGAGAATGTCTTTGTTACAGAAACGATAGGCACAGGAGCTTCAGGTGAAATTCTTTCAACTTTGCCATTCATGTATGTGTCGAGCATCATGTCGCCGACAATCATGATTTTTTTTCCGTTGAATGAATTGAAGAGGTTTTTCATTTTATTAAGTCTAAAAGTCAACAAGACCACAAGTCAACAAGTTGTTTTACTTGTAGTCTTGTAGTCTCGTTGTCTTGTGGTCTTATTATTTAAGTTTGCTTAAAGCTTCTTTGATTCTTGCTGCTGCATCGCGGAGTTTGTCTTCTGATGTAGCGTATGAGAGACGGATACATTCGTCGTTGCCGAAAGCTGCGCCGCCAACGCAAGCAACGTGAGCTTTGTCTAATAAGTAGAGGCAGAGGTCGTCGCTGTTGTTGATTGTTGTTTCGCCGTCAGTTTTGCCGAAGTATGATTTAATTTCTGGGAACATGTAGAATGCGCCAGCTGGCTTGCTTAATTTAATGCCAGGGATTTCGCTTAAGAGTTCGAAGAACATGTCACGACGGTTTCTGAAAGCCTTAATCATAGTTTGGATTTCTTCTGAGTTTTCAGGAGACATCTTTACTGCTTCTAAAGAAGCTGCTTGAGCGATTGTACAGATACCTGATGTGTATTGACCTTGGATTTTGTTACATGCAGAAACGATAGCTTTAGGAGCTGCAATGTAACCGATTCTCCAACCTGTCATAGCGTAACCTTTAGCAACACCATTGATGATGACGAGTCTGTCTTTCAATTCTGTGAATTGACCCATGCTTTCGTGTTTTTGTTCGTATTGGATGAATTCATAGATTTCGTCAGACAAGATGATGATGTTAGGATATTTCTTGAATACTTCTGCCAAAGCAGCTAATTCAGCTTTTGTATAAACAGAACCAGAAGGGTTGCATGGAGTGCTGAAGATGAAAGCTTTTGTCTTTGGAGTGATAGCTGCTTCTAATTGTTCAGCAGTGATTTTGAAGTTTTGTTCAGCTGTTGTGTTGATGAAAACAGGAGTACCGTCAGCTAATTTAACCATTTCAGGATATGATACCCAGAAAGGAGCTGGGATGATAACTTCGTCGCCTTTATCAACGATAGCCATGAATACGTTTGTGATAGCTTGTTTTGCACCGTTAGAAACGATGATGTCAGCGTCTGTGTAGTCAAGGCCGTTGTCACGTTTTAATTTTTCAGCGATAGCTTTGCGTAATGCTGGTGTACCTGGAACAGGAGGATAGTGTGTATCATTGTTGTTGATAGCGTCAATACCTGCTTGTTTTGCTGCAACTGGTGTGTTGAAGTCAGGTTCACCGATGCTTAATGAAATAACGTCGATACCTTGAGCTTTTAATTCACGGCTTAATTGAGTCATTTTTAATGTAGCAGATTCTGCCATGTTGTTGACTCTTTGTGATAAAATGATGTTTCCCATTTTGTACTTTTATTTATGATTGATGTAATAAAACTAAATTATTTCAACCTACAAAGGTAGTATTTTTTGTAATAAAAACACATGGTATTTTTTAAAATTAATAAAATGTTTTTCGTTATTTTTGCATAAAATATTTTGATGATGAACATTGTTAATATAATATCGATTGTAATCATAATATTATTGTCGGTTTATTGTTTTATAATGTTAAAGAAAGAAGATAAACCAAATAAAAATATCGATATAATGAAAAGTGATAGTGAATTGAAATCTGTCTCTTATAAGCTTATAGTTCCTTTGAAAATTCAGGCTTACGAACGTCTGGTTCTTTATATTGAACGTATCCAGTTTCCTGTTTTGGTGAAGCGTGTGTTTCATCCTGGAATATCAAGAAACGATTTTCAATTCTCGCTTTTACAAAATGTTCAAGATGAATTTGAACATAATTTGGCTCAAAGACTTTATGTATCAGAGTCGACATGGCAACTCATAGTAATGGCTAAGGAAGAAGTGCTTCAAAATGTGAATGCTGTCTTCAACGATAATCCAGATGCCGACATTGCGATGATAGCTCAGAAAATAGCTTCATTCGAAAATCCTATGGGTGAAAAAGCTGTGGTAAATATTAAAAATGAATTTAACTCATTGTAGGGAAAATAAGTATGGAATTTTCAGCAATACAAATAGCAACATTCCTTTCAGGTACCATCGAAGGCGATCCTGAAGTCAAGGTTTATAATGTGGCAAAAATAGAAGAAGGCGCTCCTGGAATGTTGAGCTTTCTCGCAAATCCGAAATATTCTCAATATCTTTATACAACCAAGTCTTCAATAGTTTTAATTAATAACGATTTCGAACTTCAAGACAAGGTGTCTGCAACTCTCATCAGAGTGCCTGACGCATACGCCGCTTTCGCTCAGCTGCTCGGTCTCTACCAGCAATTTATGCAGACAAAAGTAGGTGTTTCTTCTCTTTCTTTTGTCTCTAAAGACGCGTCATACGGCGAAGACGTTTACATCGGTGAGTTCGCTTTCATAGGTGAAAGAGTGAAGATTGGCAACAGAGTGAAAATATATCCTCAGGCTTACATAGGCGACGATGCTGTCATTGGCGATGACACCGTAATTTACGCTGGCGCAAAACTTTATCCTCAGACAGTTGTTGGTAAGTCATGTGTCTTTCACGCTGGCTGTGTGATTGGAGCTGATGGCTTTGGTTTCGCTCCGCAAGAGGATGGCACTTACAAGAAGATTCCTCAAATCGGCAACGTCACTATTGGCGATAATGTGGAGATTGGCGCTAACACTTGCATCGACTGCGCCACTATGGGTTCTACAAGAATCCATGACGGAGTGAAACTGGATAATCTTATTCAAGTGGCTCATAATGTTGAAATCGGCAAAGATACAGCGATAGCGGCACAGACAGGAATAAGTGGCTCGACAAAGATTGGAACTAATTGTGTGATAGGTGGTCAGGTTGGTTTCGTCGGACATATTCATATTGCAGATAATGCAAAAATAGCAGCGCAAACGGGAGTTATCGGCAGTGTGAAAAAAGAAGGCGAGGAACTTATGGGTTATCCTGCAATGAAACTTAAAGACTTCTTAAGAATGTCAGTATATACTAAAAACATCGAGAAGTTGGTGAAACGTGTTGAGGAACTCGAGAAGAAAATTAACGAAAAACAATAATGAAACAACAAACCATAAAACAATCTGTCAGCATCAGCGGGACAGGTCTGCATACGGGACAAAAGGGTACTCTTACTTTTAATCCGGCACCTGAACATCACGGCATAAAATTCAGAAGAGTTGATATAGAAGGTCAGCCTATCGTTGAAGCAAGAGTGGAAAACGTGGTAGACACTTCACGCGGAACTACTATAGCTCAAAACGGAGTGCGTGTTTATACTGTGGAACATATACTTGCTTCTGTACGCGGCGCAGGCATCGATAACATCCTCATAGATATAAATTGCGAAGAGCCTCCAATCCAAGACGGCAGCGCAAAGAATATGATAGAGACTCTTAAGTCTGCTGGCATCGTAGAACAGAATGCTGAACGCGAATACCTCAGGATTGATAAGGAAGTAAAATATATCAACGAGAAAATCGGTGCTGAAATAACAATCGTTCCTGCTAATGACTTCAGAATGGAAGTGAGTGTCGATTATAACTCAAAGGTTCTCAAACCTCAGACCGCAGTTCTCGAAGATATGTCTGACTTTGAAAAAGAGATTGCTCCTTGCCGTACTTTTGTCTTCTTCCACGAATTGGAAATGTTGTTGAAATATAATCTCATCAAAGGCGGTGACCTCTCAACAGCTATCGTCTTTGTTGAAGGATGTGTGGGAGAAGAGGAACTTCAACGTGTGGCGAAACTGTTCAATATGGAATCGGTCGGTGTTCATGAAGGCGGAATCCTTAATAACACAAATCTTCATTTTGAAAACGAACCTTCTCGCCATAAACTTTTAGATTTAATCGGTGATATGACTTTGTTAGGAAAACCTATACTCGGTCACGTCAAGGCGTTCAAACCAGGACATCTCGCTAATACGGAATTCGTGAAGTTGATAATAGAGAATTTGGAATAAGGCCTGAAAGACGCAAAGTCTCAGAGTCACAAAGTCACAATGAAAAAGAGCTGCTGTTAATTGACGGCAGCTCTTTTTTGTATCTAGAATTTCTTATTTACCGAATCTGTATCCTACGGTAAATGTTAATGAGTTTTGTCTTATATTTGGATTATCAATATTATGGAATACATTGGTAAATCCTAAACTATATCCGAGGTCTATTGTGAATCTGTAAATGTCAACTCCTAAATTTAACGCCGCTCCCAGGTTCATGAATCTGTAATTCAATTGTAGATACATGCTTTCTATAAAATAGTCGATGTTGAAATGCACTATAGGACCTGCAGTAGCTCTCATGTTGAAATTGTCTCGATTGATGAATTGATATCCCAAATATACTGGTAAGGCAAAAGAATGGTTATTCGTTATCGTAACAGGTCCAGTACATTTATAATAGTCAATTGTAATGTAGTTGTACATTAACTCAGGTTGAATTACAAGGTTGTTGAACATAAATCTGCCGTATGCACCTAATGTTAAATTACCTCTGTTTTTTAAAGAAACGCCAAGAGGGAAGTTGTAATCATTGGATTTATAACCAATTTTTGGACCGAAAGAGAAATCAGTCTGAGCATTTAATGTTATTGAAAACAAAATGCAAATGATAAGTAATAGCTTTTTCATGATTGTTGATTTTTATGCAGTTACAACGTATATGTGATTGCTTTATTGTGTTTAGCCCTTAGCCTTTATTTATATAATCTCGATAGAAACATTCCGACGCTTTCGTATCCGTATTTCTTAATGACGCTGTTTCTTAAATAATTCGCATCGTAATTTTTATGCGTCTCAATCATTTTTATCATCGCTTCTGCGAGAGCTTCTTTGTTTCTTGGCTCGACTAAAATGCCTTTGGTGTCGTCAATCATTTCCTTTATGCCACCGACATTGGTACTTACGACTGGCAATCCTGATGCTAATGCTTCAAGTATTACGACCGGCATATTTTCATAATTACTTGAAAGTACCAAAAAATCTCCAGACGAGAGCTCGTCGGCTAATGCTTGTCCTTGCAATAAACCTGTAAATGACACCTTATTAATTAATTGCAGATTCTTGGCTTTTTCTTTCATCAAATCCAAATCCATTCCTTCTCCGATGAGCTTGCATTGAAAGTCGATGCCTTTGTCGTCGATAATCTTCAATGACTCTAAAAGTCCGCTGATGTTTTTAGACTTGTCTTCAAAACAGCTGATGTGAATTATCTTGCAAGGATTGTTGTTTTTTTCAGAAATATGAAACATATCTAGATTCACGACATTAGGAAGCACGACGTAATTGTCGTTTTTCAATCCGTGATTCTTCATCGCAGTGGCGAGGTTTTCTGTCACAGTGGTCACGGTTCTCGCGTTACGGACGACCAACTTGCACGCAGTCTTTCTTAAGAAACCACTGAAGTCGTTGCCTGGCAAATACCTCGACCAATGTTCTGTAATTATATAAGGTGTCTTGTGTAATATTTTCTGAATCCATGCGATGACGCCTAATCTTGTCAAGACGTGAACGTGAATCAAATCTGGTTTTTTGCATAATTTCAATGCCATCATATTGGCACGATAGAAACGCAGCAATGACTGAATCTTATTCTTAGGTTTCTTATAATAGACACGAATCGTATCGACATTATTCTCGTTGGTTCGTACGATTTCAAATTTCTTTGCTTGTTGTCTTGTTGTCTTGTTGTCTTGTTGTCTTTCACAAGCATGACAATAAATAACTGTAATATCGTTGAACAAAGCGGCTGCTTCTGCATGACGCTGCACGAACAGACCGAACATAGGGTCGTAACGGTGCGGATACCAGCGAGCTAGAAAAATGATATGTTTTCTTTCTTTATTCATGATGATATTTATTGATTATGTTAATGGCGTTATTGACTCTTTCCTCATCATCGCCGCTTACTATCTCGAAAGGAACATTCATTTTTGTTAATGTGTTTTTATAAATATCGAAAAGTTCCTTGCGTTCTTCGATGTTAGGATTTTCTCTCAGTGGGTCGTAAACCCAAGGTAGGTCGATGTCGCAGAGAAGATAAAGGTTGAAGTCTTGTTTTTTTAATATTTCGTCTATTGTTTCATTAGAATGTTTGAAGACATATTCAACCCAGATTTTGCAGACTATTGTCTCGGTATCGGCTAATAGTATTTCAGGATTTTTTCTCTCTTCTTCTAAAATGAGATTGTATTGTCCTTTGGCAATCTCAACGACATCGTTTTCTGTATAATGACCTTCAAAATTTTCGAGATATGTCCTGGAATATTCAGGTATAAAATCGACTTCGAAATGTCTTGCTAGCTTCTCAGCAAGCGTTGACTTTCCCGTTGATTCTGGTCCGGTGATGGCAATCTTAAACATTTTTCTTCGCCTCCTCGCTCCAGCTGATGCAACCCATTACAGCAATGATTGCGTAAATTATATATTGTAATACTGTAAGATATAGACCATTGACTATACAAAGCGGAATTAGTATTATGTCGCAGAGCAGATATAAGACCCAGTTCTCGACTTTCTTTAAAGCGGTCAATAACATTCCGCCTAAACCTAAGACTCCTGTGAAATAATCCAAGAAAGTCGGTACGTCTGAAGTGAATATTTTTGAAATTATTAAAAGAACAATGACAATCGCTAATGTTACAAACCTTTGTCTTTTATTTAAAAAGGTAACAGATAGTTCTTTAGCCTTTGGCCTTTGGCCTTTAGCCTTTTCCCAGTTCCACCATCCGAAGACGCTTATCACGAAATAAAGAAAGTTGATGACGGCATTGGCGAACAGACCATTCTTTATGAATATGAAAACATATAACAGCACACTGATGATTCCGATAGGGAAGACCAAAACATTTATCTTCTTGGAATACCATACGCTGAGCAAACCCGTTGCAACAGCGATTATTTCTATGATTAATTCATAATTCATAATTTACAATTTATTGTAGAGACGCAAAATGTTGCGTCTCAATATGATTTTATAAGACGCAAAATGTTGCGTCTCTACCACGTGATTTTATATTCATCTCATATCAATGACTTCCACATCAGGATGTAACTTCTCATCGAAAGTGAACATTCTGTCTGGTAGGTCTTGGTCAGTATGGAAACTTTCTATTCTATATATTAAATAGCTGCCATCTAAATTATTGATGTCGATTTCATGTATTTTCAAATCTTCGTTTTTGACATACAAACTTATACTTTTAAAAGTCGTTTCTTCTTTTTCTGTGATGAAGAGATGAGTCAAGTCGGCATTGCTGCAGTGTTCGAAGCTTACGTTCACGTTTCCTGAGAAAGAATTGATGATGCCGAGAGGGGAGTTGTTGTTGTCTTCAGACACTTCGCTTATCATTACTTCTTGCTCATCGATGAGGTAAGTCCATAGAGTTGTGCCGTCGCTTATCATCTCCTGACCATCTATTTTTAACAGATAAGCTTCGCCTTTCATGTAAGCATAACCCTTTATCTTATCGCTGACATCTTCGCTGTTGCCATATATATAATCGAATATGATGCTGATGTCGTTGTATGACTTGTTTTTCTCAATGACCTTGTTAAGAAAATCCTCAGCAGACTGAGCCTGTCCATTAAGACATAAAATACTAAATAATATTATAAGCAAACATTTCTTCATTATACATTATACATTCTTCATTCCACATTATTCAAATCCTTAAGATATTGTTCAAGTGCCATTTCGTTAGCCACTCTTACTTCACGTTGTTTACTGCCAGCGAAAGGACCTACGATGCCGGCTTTTTCAAGTTGGTCTATAATACGTCCAGCTCTGTTGTAGCCGAGTTTCAACTTACGCTGCAACATTGAAGTAGAGCCTTGTTGTGTTTGAACGATGATATATGCAGCCTCTTCGAAGAGAGGGTCACGCTCGTCAGGGTTGAGGTTTTCTTTGTTGCCGCCCTCTTCTTTTTCGTCAGGACAGTCAGGGAGGTTGTATGCTTCAGGGTAAGCTCTTTGTGAGCCGATGAAGTCTGTGATTTCTTCCACTTCTGGAGTGTCGATGAAAGCACACTGCAGACGGACGAGGTCGTTGCCTGTTGATAACAGCATGTCACCACGACCCACGAGCTGGTCAGCGCCATTAGTGTCGAGGATTGTCATGGAGTCGACACGTGAGATGACGCGGAATGCTATACGTGCTGGGAAGTTAGCCTTGATGGAACCGGTGATGATATTGACAGAAGGACGTTGTGTTGCTATGATGAGGTGGATGCCGATGGCACGTGCGAGCTGAGCAAGACGTGCGATAGGAGCCTCGACTTCTTTACCTGCAGTCATGATTAAGTCGGCGAACTCGTCAACTACCAATACGATGTATGGCAAGAATCTATGTCCGTCGAGTGGGTTCAGCTTACGGGATATGAACTTGGCGTTATATTCTTTGATGTTACGAACCTGAGCGTCTTTCAATAACTCATAACGCTGATCCATCTCGATACATAATGAGTTGAGTGTTCTCACTACTTTTCTCACGTCGGTGATGATGGCTTCTTCTGCATCTGGAAGTTTTGCCAGGAAATGACGTTCTATCTTTTTATAAAGACTTAACTCAACTTTCTTAGGGTCGACGAGGACGAACTTAAGTTCTGCTGGATGCTTGCTGTATAATAATGATGCTATGATGGCGTTGATACCAACAGACTTACCTTGACCAGTAGCACCTGCCATCAAGATGTGTGGCATCTTGGCGAGGTCGGCTACATAGCTCTCGTTTGAGATGGTCTTGCCCACACCGAAAGGAAGCTCGTAGCCGCATTTCTGGAATCTTTCGGAACCTAAGACAGTTCTCATTGATACCATCTGTGGCTTTTGATTTGGCACTTCGATACCTACTGTTCCCTTGCCAGGAATTGGAGCTATGATACGGATCCCTATCGCGGAGAGACAGAGTGCGATGTCGTCTTGCAAGCCTTTGATCTTTGAGATTCTCACGCCGGCAGCAGGAATGATTTCGTATAATGTTACGGTTGGACCGATGGTCGCCTTAATCTTGTCGATGGTGATGTTATAGTTTGCCAATGTGTCGACGATACGTTTTTTGTTGGCTTCAAGTTCTTCTTTGTCGACACTGCTGGTGGTTTCTCCATAATCTTTTAATAAATCTAATGGAGGAAGCTTATAGCTTGAAAGTTCCAGCTTAGGGTCGAAGTTGGTGTCTAATCCGAAGTGCTCACCAATATCTTTAGCCTGCTTCTCTTCTGTAGGAGCAGTAACTTCCATGTCGATGTCGTCAGCATCGACTTCATCGTTACTTTCTTTATTAGATGCAGGTGTTGTTATTTCTACATCTTCAAAACCTTCGTCTTCGAATGTAGTGGTTTCTGTAGTGTATGGAATTTGTTTTGGTGTAGGAGTTATGTCGATGATTTCAACATCGTCAATATCTTCTTCTTCAATATTGGAATCTTCTGTTGGGTCTTTGTCGATGTGTTTCACTGTTATTTCAACATCTTCCCATTCATCCTCATCATCGTCAAATTCAGGTTCTGAGTCAGTATCAGTGTCAATGTCAGTGTCAATGTCAGTGTCGATGTCAGAGTCAATGTCGATGTCAGAGTCAGCATCAACTTTCTTTTCCCAGTTTATAGTAGGCATCTTGATGTCGAAAGTAAATATCACATATAAGAATGCGAAGAATACTAATAAGATATAGATTCCTATTTCTTGAACAAATGGCACTAACAAATCGTGGATGAACAAACCTACGACGCCGTAGAATGTGTCGAATGTATTGTTGTTAGGTAAAATCGTAGCGAGTGCTAGTGGCAGCCACACCAAACTCATCAATGCATATTTGCATATTGTCCACATCTTGATTTTTGGTCCTTTGAAAGTGAGGTTTGAACCTGCTATGAATAATAGAAATATCAGATACAATGAACCGATGCCGAAAGCGTTTCTGCTCAACCACATGCCTATAGTATCTCCGAAGTTGCCTGTGAGTGTGTAGCCGATGACGTATGAAATGAATGATAACAGCACAAACACGCTTAGAAGCATGATGAATGCTCCTATGCTTATTGCAATGCGAGGGTCTCTGGCTTTCTTGCGTGTTGCGGTCTTGTTTGCCTTAGGCTTTTTCTTGTTGACCTTATCTTCGCTTTTTGCCTTTGCTTTTTCTTTTTCTTTTTCTTTTACTTCGCTAGGCTTGCTGCTGACTTCCTCTTTTTTTGTGTTTGCTATTGGTTTGTTTCTGTTATATGCCATATCAATCTACAAATCTGAATGTTTTGTTGTAACGTATCTTACCTGTGTTTTTGTCCATAGAAAGCCAGACGAATACTGGTTTGCCTACTATGTGGTCTACTGGCACGTAACCCCAGAATCTTGAGTCTTGAGAGTTGTGTCTGTTGTCGCCCATCATCCAATAATAATCCATCTTGAATGTATATTCGTCTGTCTCTTCTCCGTTGATGAAGATTTTTCCGTCTTTGATTTTCATGTCGTTGAGTTCGTAAGCTCTTATTATTCTATCGTAAAGAGCTATGTTCTCGGTGTTAATCTTCACTGTTTTTCCTTCTTGAGGAATTACTATAGGACCGAAGTTGTCGGCATTCCATTTGAAGTGTGTGGTGTCGTTAGGGAAGATGTCTTCAGATACTTCAGTTCCAGCAGGGGCTATTCTTCTTTCCACTGATTTTACGAAAGGAAGCTTTCTGAATTCTTCAGCGATGTCGGCTGTCATGTTGAAAATAAGCTCGTCGGCATGTGCTGTTCTGTATCCTTCAGTGATGTTGTATTTCTCTAATATCTTAGGGTTGATGCCGTTGCCTGTGATTTTAACGATATAGTTGTGCTGCATCTCGTTTGGCTGTTCGCCTATTTCGCCATTGATATAAACGATGCCGTCTATTATTTGCAGTGTGTCGCCAGGCATGCCGATGAGACGTTTGACGTAGTTCTCGCGTTTGTCGACAGGACGTGTTATGATGTTGCCGAATTGTTTCTTGTCGCTCATGACCTTATCTCTTCCGAAGTAGCGGCATAACTGATAGAATGTCACGTTGCTTTGATAGACTTCACTTACTGTGTCGCCAGCAGGGAAGTTGAACACTATAGGGTCGTTGCGTTTGATGTCTGTTGTGCCAGGCAGACGTTTGTATGGAAGCTGTGGCTTTTCAATATATGATTTCGCTGTCTTCGACCATGGCAAGGTGTGATGTACGAAAGGAAATGCGAGTGGTGTGTTAGGAACGCGTGGCCCGTAACCTATCTTGCTTACCACCAGATAGTCGCCGACTAAAAGAGATTTCTCCATACTTGATGATGGAATTGTATATGCTTCGAACAAGAATGTTCTTATTATCAATGCTGCTACTACTGCCCATACTATAGCGTCGAGCCATTCGCGTACCGGTCCTTTCTTTGGATATACTGTCGTTTTTGGGTCGCTGTATTTTGAACCTTGGTGGCTTACGATAGGGAAGAAGATGAAAGGCACTACTGCGGCACATACTATCTCCCATATTTTAAATCTTCCGAATGACTTTGCTAGGTCGATGAACATTAACATCATAGTGAAGAAGTTGATGTAAGGCAAGAAAAGTAAAAGATACCACCACCATTGTGTGCAGTTGACTATCTTTGATAAGACGAAAAGATTGTAATATGGTATGATGGAATAGAATCCTTTGTAACCTGCTTTTTCGAAGAGTTGCCAGCAGAATGCTAATGGAAGTGTGAATAATGCTGGAACCAATAATATGAATAAAATGAATGATAACATGGTTTATATTTTAACAGTTTAACAAATCGTTCATTGTATATAATCCTTTTTTGTCGATGAGAAATTCTGCTGCGATGACAGCGCCTGTTGCAAAACCCTCGCGGCTGAAAGCCTCGTGACGAAGGCTGATGATGTCGCAGGAAGACTCTGCCTTCACTTCATGAATGCCGAAAAACTCACCTTCACGAATGGCCTCAATAGGCAACACATTTTCCATTATACATTTTTCATTATTCATTATACATTCATTCAACTCCCAAGAATCATAATTCTTATTATTCTCTACGATATCATTAGCGAGTTTCACTGCTGTGCCGCTAGGCTTGTCGAGTTTGTGAATGTGATGTGTCTCGGTGAGGCTTAGCTTATAGTCGTATTTTTCTGTTATCTTGGCGAGCTGTTGGTTGAGCATGAACATAATGTTCATTCCGATGCTGAAGTTAGGAGCATAGAACAATGCCTGATTTTCTTTTTCGCATCTTTCCTTAACTTCGTCAAAATGCTGGTACCATGCTGTCGTTCCGCACACCACAGGGATGTTCATGTCGAAGCAGCGTTTGATATTGTCGAAAGCTGTTGCTGGAGTGCTGAACTCTATTGCTACTGTTTGAGTTTCTGAGTTTCTGAGTTTCTGAGTTTCTGAGTTTTCAAAAGAAGTCCAGTCTTCTTCGTTGTCAATTCTCGCTAATATTTCGTGTCCTCGTTGCAGAGCAATCTTCTCCACTTCGTGACCCATTTTGCCGTATCCTAACAATATTATTTTCATCGATTTTAAAATTTTAGTTTAAGAGAGACGCCTGTTGAGCATTTGCCGTATCCGTATGCCATCTCATTGAAATTGGTTTGTAACATAGGCTCTACTTTTAACGTCAAGTCATCGCCTATGTCATATTCAAAGAAGTGAGCGTCGACGGTGGCGTCTATGATGTTGATTCCGTACCAGAGAGCCATGATAATCCAGCTGAGTTCCATATTACGTCTGTAATAATCTCTCAATGTTATAAGATTTTCTCTGGAGTATTTGTTGGCGATGCTGATTATTTCTTTGTCGGCATCGGCTATTGTACCAGTCTTATAATCGAAGGCTTTTCTGTAGTCTCTGTAGCTGTCACCGTTCATGTCGGCTATGTAGAATATCGTTCCTATGCCGGCATATACGATAGGTATCTTCCAATATTTTTTGTTGTAAGCTTGACCTAATCCAGGGAGCACGGCTGAATATATCGCTGCTTTCTTGGGATTATGTTTCTTAGGTAAAGCTATGCTGTCGTTTTTTGCAAAGACAGAGCATGTCGCGACAAGAGACAATGACAACAATATCAGAAGACGTTTGAGCATTTCGAGAATCAGTTTTTGTTGATTAAAGCTATAAGTCTTTCGAAGTCTTCGTCGTTTTTGAAATCTATTGTCAAGCTGCCTTTGCCTTTGCTGTTACGGTTTATCTTTACCTTAGTGTTTAAAGATTTAGATAAAGAGTCGACTGTAAAGATGAATGCTTCTGGCAATACGTCTTTTTGTTTCTTGGTCTTGACATTTTTAGAGTTGAGAGAACGCACGAGTTCTTCCACTTGTCTTACGCTCAAGTCCTTGTCGATGATTTCTTTCAATATGACGAGTTGTTTTGTCTTGTCTTCTATATTGATGATGGCGCGGGCCTGGCTCATAGAGATGAATCCGTCGCGTAAAGCTACCTGTACTTCAGGTGGCAATTTAAGAAGACGCAAGAAATTGGTTACTGTGCTTCTGTCTTTGCCGACTTTCTCGCTCAGTTGTTCTTGTGTGATGTTACACTCTTCGATAAGACGTTGATAAGAGAGAGCTATCTCTATAGCGTTGAGGCCTTCGCGGTGGGTGTTTTCTATCAAAGCCATTTCCAGCATTTGCTCGTCGTTAGCCACGCGGATAAACACTGGTATGGTCTTGAGACCCGCCATTTTTGATGCGCGGAGACGACGTTCACCGGAGATGAGCTGATATTTGTCGCGGCCCATCTTTCTGACTGTGACGGGCTGTATCACGCCTTGTATCTTTATCGATTCTGTCAGTTCGTTGAGAGCTGACTCGTCGAAGTCTGTTCTAGGTTGGAATGGGTTGGCTTCTATGAAGTCTATATTTATTTCTGCCACGGCACCTGCTACGTAGTTGCCGGAGATGTCAGATGATGTGATGTCTGTTTCTGGGCTTTGTAATATGGCGTCGAGTCCGCGGCCTAATCCTCTTTTTTTATTCTGCAGTGACATTTTCGTTGTTTTTTAATATTTCTCTTGCGAGGTTAAGATAATTTATTGCGCCGATGCTTGTAGCGTCGTGCATGATGGCTGTCTGTCCGTAGCTAGGAGCTTCGCTGAGTCGGGTGTTGACGTTGATGATGGTGTCGAACACCATAGTCTGGAAGTGAGTCTTCACTTCAGACACCACCTGTTTAGCTATTCTAGTTCTAGAGTCGAACATGGTCAACAAGATGCCTTCGATGTCGAGTTCTGGGTTGAATCTGCTTTGTACTATTTTTATTGTGTTGAGCAGTTTGCCCAAGCCTTCGAGAGCGAAATACTGACATTGTACGGGAATGATAACAGAGTCGGCTGCTGTCAGTGCGTTGACGGTAATCAAGCCTAATGATGGAGAGCAGTCGATGATGATATAGTCGTATTCGTCTTTGATGCCTGCCAAGGCGTTGCTCATCATCTTCTCGCGTTGAGGGAGGTTGATGATTTCGATTTCAGCTCCGACAAGGTCGATATGAGCTGGCAAAAGAAATAGGTTAGGAGTCTCGGTCTCCTTGATGATGTCTTTAGGATTTACGTTGTCGATGATACATTCGTAGATGCTGCCTTCGATTTCCTTTGGGTCGAAGCCCACTCCTGATGTGGAGTTTGCCTGAGGATCAGCGTCGATAAGTAATGTTTTATGTTCAAGGACTGCAAGGCTCGCTGCTAGATTTATGGCAGTGGTTGTCTTGCCAACTCCGCCTTTTTGATTTGCTATAGCTATTATCTTTCCCATCTCTTGTTGATTTATTTATTAAACTACAAAGGTACAATTTTTATTGTAAAAAACGAAGCACTTTGAGTAGAAGTTATCAACAATTTTTATAAAAATTCAGAATCTCAGAATCTCAAAACCTTAGAACAATTTTGAGATTCTGAAGTTTTGAAATTCAGGGATTTAAAAAAAAAGAGCTACTTAGTAGCTCTCCTAAACTTTCAATTTTCAACTTTCAACTATCAATTTTATTTATCAAGTTCATCAAACCATGCATCAAGTGATTTGTCATCATCGAATTCTTCATGTTTTGGTTCATCGAAGTATCCTTCTGGATATTCACCTGTCTCGATGAAGTTCAATGTGTCTTTTAATGCGTTGCTGAATTTTTCAAAATCTTCTTTATATAAGAAAAGTTTATGCTTTTCATAGAAAAAACGATTTTGTTCATTGCTGAAACGACGTTTGCTTTCAGTGATGGTTATATATTTCTCTTCACCTTTTGTTGTTTTTACATCGAAGAAATATGTGCGTTTGCCAGCACGTATCGCTTTCGAAAACAATTCCTCACGATTGTTCATCTTTTCATTTTCCATAACTGTCAAAAAATTTGTGTTCTACGAATGAATTTTAATGTAGCAAAAATAAAGAAAATTGTAATAGTCTAAACTTTTTTTTGAAAAAAAATATCTCGTCAGCAATCGGCTGTTAGCCGTCAGTAATCAGTAATAGATAATGATAAATATTGACAGCTGATAGCTGATGACTGACTGCTTTTTTTGATATTTTTTCTTCTATTCCAAATGTTAATTTTATTACTTTTGAAGTTCAATTTTTTTATGTGATATTATGAAGTTAAATTTAAGAAAATCAATAGTTTTTTTTGATTTGGAAACTACAGGCTTGAACCCTGTACATGATAGAATAGTTGAAATTAGCGCTTTGAAAATCAATGTCGACGGACAAGAAGAACAGAAGACATGGCTCATAAATCCAGGATGTCCTATACCTCCTGAAACAACGGCAATACATCATATCTCCGATGATGACGTCAAAGATTGTCCTACCTTCAAAGAGCTGGCTCCAACTATTGTTAAGTTTTTCGGTGCGAGCGATATCGCTGGCTACAATATCATCAAATTCGATGTGCCTATGCTGATGGAGGAGTTTATTCGTGCTAACGTAGACTTCGACCTTAAGTCGCGACAAGTGATTGATGTCATGAATATCTTTATGAAAATGGAGCCAAGAACTCTTAAAGGTGCCTATCGTTTCTTTATGAATAAGGAACTCGAAGACGCTCACTCCGCTTCTGCTGACACTATGGCAACCTACGAGGTGATGATGGCAATGCTTGATAAATATAAGGATAGAGAATATACCGATAATAAAGGTGTCACTTCTGTTCCAGTGCAGAATGACATGCAGCAACTTGCTGTCTTTTCTTCTCATAATAAAAATGCCGACCTCATGGGTCAGATTGTCTTCGATGAACAAGGCAAGGAGGTGTTCAAATTCGGTAAGCATAAGGATAAAAGAGTGGAAGACGTGTTCCGCTTCGAACCTCAATATTATGACTGGATTATGAAAAGCGATTTCCCTGAATATACCAAGAAGGTCATAACTGGAATTAAATTAAGAATGGGCGGTAAGAATAATATTAAGTTTTGAGATATGAAAAGAAAGTCACCAAGTCACCAAGTCGCTAAGTCACCAAGACTATTGGCGATTTTGTTAATGATTTTATTTGGCTTACAGCCAGCAGCCTACAGCCAACAGCCAATAGCCAACCGCCAAAATCCTTTATGGATGCGTTATAACGTGATTTCTCCACAGGGTGATAAAATAGCTTTTGCTTATAAGGGCGATATTTATGTTGTTGACGCAGAAGGTGGAATGGCTAAACAGCTGACTACAAATTCGTCTTACGACTTCAATCCTATCTGGTCTAACGACGGAAAATATATAGCTTTCGCTTCTGATAGAAATGCTAACTTCGATATTTATGTGGTGTCAGTAAACGGCGGCGTGGCAAAGCGTGTCACTACTAACTCAGCTTCTGAGTTGCCTCTCGCTTTCTCTTCTGACGACAGCATGATTTACTATTCGGCAAACATACAGAAAGACGCAACAAATGTACAGTTTCCTACAGGATGGATGCGTGAATTATATAAGGTGCCTGTCGATGGCGGCCGCTCGCAACAGGTAGCTGCTGTCAATGTGTGTAGCCTTTCTTTCGATGCTGACGGCGAGTCATTCCTCTATTATGACCAGAAAGGCGGCGAGGACGAATGGCGTAAACATCAAATCTCATCAGTAGCTCGCGATATAGTCTATTATAACGCAAAAGAGAAGACTCATACAATATTGACAACAAACATCGGAGAAGACCGTGACCCACGTTTTCTTCCAAATAAAGAAGAATTCGTATTTCTTAGCGAAGGTGAAGGCGGTAACTTCAACGTATATAAAGCTAATGTCAACGATGTGAATGACGCACAACAAATCACAGACTTCCCAACATATCCTGTGAGATTCTTAAGCGTTTCTGACGACGGACTTCTTTGCTATGGCTTCCAAGGTGAGATTTACACTCAGACTCTTGATGGCGAGCCTAAGAAGGTTGAGATACAAATCATCAACGACCAAGAAGAGACACCAGAGACTGGTAAGTTCGGCTGGGCTTCCGATATCACCATAACACCTGATGGCGACCTTATCGCTTTCGTGGCTCGCGGTGAAATTTTCGTCACCTCTGAAGAATATCAGACTACAAAACAAATCACTCATACTCCAGAAGCAGAGTCTTATCCAACATTCTCTCCAGATGGAAAGACATTGGTATATGTCTCTGAACGCGACGGTTACTTTAATCTTTATAAGGCAGAGGTGGCTCGTAAGGAAGAGGTGAACTTCACTTACGCTACATTGATTAATGAGGAACGTTTGTTTGATGATGACGGCATTGAACGTGGTGTTCCAAAATTCTCTCCTGACGGAAAAGAATTGGCATATCTCGAAAACAGAAATATTTTAAAAGTAGTTAACCTCGAAACTAAAAAAGTACGTCAGATTACAGACGGCACACAGCATTATCGTAACGATGACTACTGCTTCGATTATGAATGGTCGCCTGATGGAAAGTGGTTCGCTCTTTCTTTGATAACCAATATGCGTGACCCTTATTCTGATGTCGGCATCGTTTCAGCAAGCGGCGATATGAAGATTCATAATATCACACAGAGTGCTTATATAACTTCAAATGTGAAATGGGCTTTGGATGGTAATGCTATCACTTTCATCTCAAATCGTTACGGCATGCGTTCACATGCTTCATGGGGCAGCCAGGACGATGCTTTCATCGCATTCTTGAATCAAGAGGCATACGACAAATTCCGTCTTTCAAAAGAAGACTATGACCTTTTGAAGAAAGAAGAAAAGATGGCTAAAGATGTAGCTGAAAAGTCAGACGACAAAAAAGATAAGAAAGATAAAAAAGACGATAAGAAAGAGGAAGCTAAAAAAGATATCGTCGTTGAACTCGATGGTCTTGAAGACCGTATTATCCGTCTCACTCCGATGTCATCACGACTTTCAGGTGTATCTCTTTCTAAAGACGGAGATAAGCTGTTCTTCCTTAGTGCTTTTGAAAAAGGCTACGACCTCTGGGAACTCGATATTCGTGAGAAGTCGACTAAGATATTGAAGAAACTTGGCATGGGCGGAGCAGAACTCGTTCTTAACAAAAAAGGCGATAAACTCTTTGTCTTGTCGGGAGGCAATCTTCAGACTATAGAGACAAAAGGTGGCAAGGCTACACCTATTAAATATGATGCGACTATGACTCTCGACCGCGCCGCTGAACGTGAGTATATGTATAATCACATTTTCTTGCAGGAAAACAAACGTCTTTTCAGAAGAGACAGCAACGGAGCAGACTTCGCTCAAATCAAGAAAGACTTCTATCCTTTCTTGGAACATATCAACAACAACTATGACTTCACAGAGTTGATGAGCGAGATACTCGGTGAACTCAACGTCTCTCACTCTGGTTGCGGAATGACATCGAACGGAAAGAGCGGCGACGTGACAGCTTACTTCGGACTTCTCTTCGATGTAGATTACCAAGGCGATGGCTTGCTTATCGATGAAGTGTTGGAAAAAGGTCCTTTCGATAAGAATCATTCTAAAGTTAAAGCTGGTGATATCATTGAAAAAATCGATGGCGTTGAGATTACAAAAGACATGGATTATTTCCCACTTCTTAACAAGAAAGTTGGAAAACAAGTCTTGGTAACTGTCTATAATCCTGGCACAAAGAAACGTTGGGAAGAGATTGTTAAGCCTATTTCAAAAGGAACACAAAATGAGTTGTTATACCAACGCTGGATTAAGCATAATGCTGAAGTCGTTGACAGTCTTTCAAACGGAACATTAGGATATGTCCATATCCGTAGCATGGGCGACGCTAGCTATCGCGATGTATATGCCGACATCTTAGGAAGATACAACAAGAGAAAAGGCGTTGTCATCGACACTCGTTTCAATGGCGGCGGTCGTCTCCATGAAGATATCGAGATTTTGTTCAGCGGAGAGAAATATTTGGAACAAGTCATCCGCGACAGCGTAGCTTGCGTGATGCCATCACGTCGTTATGTGAAGCCTTCAATCATGCTGATGTGCGAGGCTAACTACAGCAACGCTCATGGCACACCATGGGTTTACAAACATAAGAAAATGGGTAAGCTCGTCGGTATGCCAGTCCCAGGAACTATGAGTAGCGTGACTTGGGAAACATTGCAAGACACCGACATGTACTTTGGTTTGCCAACAGTAGGCTACAGAACACAAGAAGGTTATTATCTTGAAAACTCGCAACTCGAACCAGATGTTAAGGTGAGAAACACACCAGAGAAACTTGCTGCTGGCATCGACGAACAACTCGAAGCAGCAGTGCGAGAGTTGTTGAAAGATGTAGAGAATTATAACTACTGGGGAGAGTGATAGGAATTAGGAGTTAGGAGTTAGGAATTGTAGAGACGTATCATACGACACAAAATATATAGATAATATGTCGTTGATGCGTCTCTTGATTTTGTTTTAGAAATAATAGGGATGTAGTTTTTAACTATGTCCCTTAATATTTTTTAAGAATTTTTATCTTGCAATATATTTATATGTATGGTATCTTTGTAGAGATAAAAATATGATGGACCAATAATTAAAATAAAATGGAAACAGAAAAAGACATCAGATGGAAGCAGCGATTCAGTAATTATCGTCGTGCTTTGAAACAACTAGAAAACGCAGTTGAAATAGTAACAAAGGAACTTTATTCAGACCATCAGTTTAACATCATAAGAGAGGGTCTGATACAATGTTTTGAATTTACGCATGAGTTGTCTTGGAAGGTGATGAAAGACTATGCGGAGCATCAAGGCATAATGGAGATTTTCGGATCGAGAGATGCCATACGTTATAGTCTGAGATTAGGGCTAATCGATGATGAGAAATGGATGGATACTATCAAAGACCGCAATGTGACATCACATCATTATGACGATGACACTGCACAAAAAATCCTTGATCATATTGTAAACATTTATTATCCTTTGTTCGTGAAGTTTGAAGAAGTTATGCTCGAAAAAATGGAGGAACAATGAGATACGGAGTCAAAGAAGAATACTGGAAGATGTTATCTGAAGTCTTTGCACAAAGACCGCAGATAGAGAAAGTCATCTTATATGGCTCCAGAGTTAAGGGGACATATAAACCGTTTTCAGATATTGATATCACTTTAGTTGGAGAAAATATAACACATAGAGATTTGTTGCAAATCATGAACGATATTGATGATTTGTTGTTGCCTTATATGTTTGATATATCAATATTTCACACTTTGAGAAACGAAGAATTGATAGAGCATATCAATAGGAGAGGAGCAGTGATTTACGAGGCGGGGGAGAGTGATGGGAGTTAGGAGTTAGGATTTGTAGAGACGTATCATACGACACAAAAATATATAAATAATATGTCGTTGATGCGTCTCTTGATTTATAACAGACTATTTCTTCTTGAATGGAATCTTATATCCAAAATTGACTCCCATTACGGTCAGGTAAAAATGGCAGTTGTTATTTCTTAATCCTATTTTCGGAAGGATGTAATATAGATTAGTTCCTGGTAATATCATAGGTTCGATGCTATAGCAAAGTGCAGCGTTTCCTATGATATTCTTTTTTGTTATGTCGCCGCTTATCTCAATGCTGAGTGGAAAGCAGATGTCGTAGAAGGCAGCGGATATGACACCGCAACCTATGCCTATTGCTAGATGCTTGTTAAACTCATAACCTACCGAACCGATGATTCCAGGAATCGGATATGCGATGTTGGCAGAAGCCTTGGCGTAGAAACCTTTGTGTTCCTGTGAATAAGAATTAGTGCAAAAAAGAAATATGGTTAATAGTATTAATACCTTCTTCATAATTCCTAACTCCTAACTATTCCACCACGATTTCATCCATGAACATCCATGATGGATTGTTATATCCTGGAAGTCCTTCTGGAATCAAACCTGGTGTCTCAACGACGATTTTTACGAATCTGCTGTTCAATCCGCTGATGTCGAATGTCTTTGTGATGATATTGGTTTTTGAAGTGTCGACGTCTTCGCTTATTTCGAAAGTCTTGAATAATGTGTAATTGGTTCCATTATTTGAAACATAAACCGACATCTTCTTAGGCAATAAAATCCAGTCGTATGGATTAGTGTTGAAGTTTATCTTTAGTGAGCTGAGTTTTTCTTTCTTGCCGAAGTCGAGTTCGAGGTCGCAGTCGGTGCCGTAGAATCCTTGCCAGTTGCCGTCTTTGTAGTTGTTTGTTCCGACAGCTCCGTTGAGCAAGGCGTCTTCGCTGCCGCCAGAATATTCTGGTCTGTAGTTGCCAGCGACGGTATTCAACTTCTTGAAATGTCCCATTCCCTTATGATAAAGGATGTATTTCTCATTGACGATGGTCTCTCTGTTGTCTTCAAAACAAACAGCCTTCACGATGCAAGAACGTTCAATAGCAAATGGTTCTGTATAACGTTTGCTGTTCTTGTCAGGAGTACTGCCATCTGTTGTGTAGTAAATGTCTCTATCGTTAAAAATGGTTTTCAATGAAACCAAAGTTGTTGAGTTGCTAAGATTCTGAGATTCTGAGTTTTTGGATTTTTGAGTTTCTATAAAAACAATGTTTCCTGCATTCATAACGTCTTTTGCGATTTTGTCATAACGTTCGGTAAAGACGTTTCTATAATAAGAACGTGACTCCATGTCCCAAGATTTTACAAATCTTTTCTTCAAGCAATGAAGTGAGTCCAAGAATTGTTCTGACATATTTTTTGTAAATGCGACATTTTCTTCAGTAGGGTTGAGCATGGTCTTATAAAGATTGACTCTCAACTCGTTTTTCAATGTCACGATATAAGCTCTGTAAGCTGCCAATATCGCAGCGTCTATGATTTCGGTATTGGTATTTACTTCTTGTCTGTCTTTCAAAAGTTTTTGATAAATCTCAAAAGATTGTTGTTTCTCTCTCTCGTTTTTAGCTATCGCTGCAGAGTCAAGTTGTGAAGGATAGAACTCTAAAAGCGGAGCGTTAAGAACAGTGAAGTTCATCAGGTTAGTCATGTCGCTCTCGTCAATCAATTTGTTCAATTCGTAGAGATGACTTATTGCTGAGTTGTTGAGTTGCTGAGTTGCTGAGTTGTTGAGATTCTGAGATTCTGAGTTTCTGAGATTTAAACTTTGGCTGTTGGCTGTTGGCTGTTGGAAATATTGAACATTGAAGTTCTTGTTGAAAATCGCTTCTCTTTGTATTCTCTCGGCTTCGTCGTTAGTCTTCAATGTGTTCCAACTTGTTTCTGCGCACCACACCATTGCGTGCCATGTTGAGTTGAACATTGTCTCGCCGTAGTCGTCCCAAGCAGTATTGATGACGCCTTTAGCTCCGTTCTTATAGCCGTCGCGGTTGAAGTGTGCGATGTTCTTGATGTAGTTGTCGATATAAGGGAAACTCGATGCCCAGCAGCTTGCGCCTGGAGCAATCCAGAAAGTGTGACCTGAGTTTTTGAAAGGCGCAATCATCTCGTCGAAGCTGTCGCGACCGCCGTAACTCCAGACGATGAATTGGATGTCTTCTGGAAGTTGTTTTATCATGTCAGGATTCTTGGCGAGGATGTCGCCCCACATCATGACGTCTTTATCGTATTTCTGTAAGATGTCATATACCTTATTTATATGTTGGCAGTAGGCATTTTCTGAGCCGAGGCTGTCGACGTATGATTTAGCTTTTCCATTGCCGAGACCTTCAGTCTCATCGCAGTTGATGTTGAAATATTTCGACTCGTAAGCTTGTGCTGTCTCTCCGAGCAATGTCTCTAAAAACTCGTAAGTCTCCTCAACGCCAGGGTTGAAGTTGAAACGAGTGTCTTTGATGTCGTCGTAGAAAGGATTGTCGAGAGTCTTTTCAGCATGAGCGAAACATTGTTGGTTGCCGATGAATTCGATATAATAATCTTTTGCGTATTCTGTCAGTTCTTGGATTTCTTCAGCGGTGAGACCATCGGTAGGAGCGATATCTGGATATTCGTCAAGTTTGAAAAGATGTTCTGTATAAAGGTTGAAGAAATTGAATTTATATTCAGCGAGGCGACGAATCTGTTCTTTGATGAAATCCGTTGTTGGAATAGGACCACGGCTGATGTCATCCATCCATCCGCGATATTCAAGAGAAGGATAGTCGAAAATATTATAGCAAGGAATATTCAGATTGTTTTCTGTGAGAAGTTGGTGACGGATAAGTTGTTTAAGACTTTGCGCTCCATAGAAAAGACCTTGTTCAGTAGTTGCTTCAATGGTGATTTTATTTGGCTCAACGTTAATAATGTATGACTGAACCATATTTTCTTTGGCAGGGATAGAATCTTTTAGTTGAAAAACGATAGAATTTTTCTTATTGCTTTTTTTTGAAAGACTTAAATCTAATCCGGTTATTTCAAGAATATCATTTCTTAAAATATTTGATATCTCAAAATTATTAAAAATGACAGTCGATTCATTCAAATTAAAATGTCCGTCATTGATTTCAAACTCTTGAGGTGTTGGAATAATTCCAATGTTGTCCGTTGTCTGTTGTCCGTTGACATTAAAGAATAAAGCCAATATAATAATGAGAAATAATTTTTTCATAACTTTCAATTTTCCGTTTTCAATTTTAAATTTTAAATAAAAAGACGCAGCAATTACATATTGTTTATTTTTAAGGTGTAATTGATACGTCTCTACAAATTTTCAATTTTCAACTTTTAACTTTCAATTTAAATATCAAATCCCGGTGCGTTCACGCTGAGCATATCATAAAGGTCGTCGATTCCCATTCCGTCGATGATACGTTTGATGATAGGAGGGAAGTTGCTGCCTTCGTTGACGTAGCCGTCTTTGTAAATATCTTCCTTCAAAAACTGATTGATGTTTTCGAATATTTCATCATCATACAAGAAAGAATGTACGACGTCGGTATCGGTTTGGAAATCGAAATACATCTTGCCATCTTTACGGTTTTGACCGTGATAATTATCCACCACGATAAAACGTTTCATTCCGAATTGATATAAATCAACTATTAATTCACATTCGTCTGTTATTGATAAAGAACAAACTCCGTTATCGTTGATGACGAATTTTCCTCCGATACGAGGCTTGTGTGTGTTGTTGTAGAACTCTTGAGCTTTGGTGGCGTCTTCAACAGAAGGGAAGCGCATATAAAAATCGTAATATTTGTGTGTCATAGTAAATTTTCTTTTTTTGCAAAAATATAATTTTTTTTCCTTTCTGTTGAACAAAACGATATGATAATTTGTCTAACGTATGGTTTTGGTTATACATTTCAATTTTCTCAAATGACGAAAAGCACCTCAGTTCCCAGCTAGGTGCTTTTTTTATATTGCAATATCTTGAATTATCAATGAGTTAGCTTATTGTAGATAAAATTTTACCCCCCCGAAAAATGTAAAATAAATGCAAATAATTGCTATCTTTGTGCCATTGAAAAATTAAAAATTATTTACTATGAAAAAGTTATTGATGTTATTCGTTTTAGTGGCTACACTTTTCGGTGTTTCAAGTTGTTCACTTCAAGATCCAATGACAAGAAACCTTAACCAAAATCTCACTAATGTTGTTTTACAAGACAATAATTTCAAGATTGTGCAAAAGGTAAGAGGAGAAGCACAAGCTGATTATTTGTTTTATTTTGGAGGTTTTCGTAAGAAAGGTTTGATTGAAGAAGCAAGAGCTGAGATGCTTGAAAATGCAAACTTGATTGGTTCTTCAAGAGCAGTTATTAATGAAAATGTAGAAATGAGTGTGACTTCATTTGCTGGTATTTTTAGCTATGTAAAGGTTACAGTTTCTGGATATGTAGTAGAATTTACAGAATAGTTTTTATTCAAATAACAAAAAAAGTCGCTTCATTGAGGCGACTTTTTTTGTTTTACTATATGATTTATATGCAAAAAGAAAAGGTTTAAAATTCAAGGATGACCTCAAACTTTAAACCTTAATCTCTTTAATCTTTAAACCAGATTATTATTGTTCTTTCACATTGTTCATACCAACTTCAACAGCTTGCATGTTCAATGGGATAAGTTTATGAGCACGTTCTGGGAGTGAGTGTTCGAGACCTTCTTTAACTTTATCCATTGAAATGATAGGTTTCAATTTAAGATAAGCGCCGAGGATAATCATGTTGAACACTTTAGCGTTACCCATATCAGATGCTAATTGAGCGCCGTCGATGGTGTAAATCTTAATGTCAGTACGTGTTGGTTTGTGAGTAATACCGTTTGGATCGTAAAGGAGAACGCCGCCTGGTTTTACTTTACTTTCAAATTTGTCGAGTGATTGTTGGTTAAGGATCACAGCTGTATCGAAAGCGTTGAGGATAGGTGAGCAAACGCGGTCATCGCTGATGATGACAGTTACGTTAGCGGTACCGCCACGCATTTCAGGACCGTATGATGGCATCCAGCTGACTTCTTTACCTTCCATGATACCACTATATGCAAGGATCTTACCCATTGACAAGACACCTTGTCCGCCGAAACCGGCAATAATAATTTCTTCTGTCATTGTTTTAAATTTTTTATTTTTCAACAATCTTACCGTCAACTTTAATGTCACCGAGTGGATAGAATGGAAGCATGTTTTCTACTAACCATTGGTTAGCTGCTACTGGTTCCATTTTCCAGTTAGAGTTACAGTTAGAAACGATTTCAACGAAGTTGACACCGCTCTTGCCGTTGATTTGGTTTTCGAAAGCTTTCTTGATAGCAGCTTTAGCTTTACGTACGCATGCTGGGTTGTAAACAGCTTGACGTGTGACGTATTTTGTACCAGGAAGTTGAGCGATAAGTTCAGTTATTCTTAATGGGTAACCGTTGCATGGGATACCGTCGAAACCTGCGCCTGCTGGTAAAGTAGCTTTACGTCCGTAAGGAGTTGTAGCTGTCTTCATGCCTTCCAATGTTGTTGGAGCCATTTGACCACCTGTCATACCGTAGATACCGTTGTTAACGAAAATCATTGTGATGTTTTCGCCGCGGTTACAAGCGTGGATTGTTTCTGCTGTACCGATAGCTGCCAAGTCACCGTCACCTTGGTATGTGAAGATAACTTTGTTAGGCCATACGCGTTTGAGACCTGTTGCCAATGCTGGAGCACGACCGTGAGCTGCTTCTTGGAAGTCAACGTCGAAGTAGTCGTAAGCCATAACAGAGCAACCTACAGGAGCTACACCGATTGTTTCTTCGTCAACGCCGAGTTCTTCTAAGACTTCAGCGATGATGCGGTGAGTTGTACCGTGACCGCAACCTGGGCAATAGTGGAATGGTTTTTCGGTCAATAACTTAGATTTTTGATAGACTAAGTTTTCAGGTTTAATGATATCTTCTATTGACATGTTCTTATTCTCCTATAATTTGTTTTTTCATTGCTTCGAGAACTTCTTCTGGAGTGTGGATGATACCACCAACGCGGCCGAAGTGTTCTGCTTTAACGCGACCATTGACTGCCAATTTAACGTCTTCAATCATTTGACCGCAGCTTAATTCAACTGCTAAGAAACCTTTAGCGCCTCTGTCGATGAGGTTTTGAATAGCTTTTGAAGGGAATGGGAATAATGTGATAGGACGTAATAAACCGACTTTAAGACCTTCAGCGCGTGCCAATTGTACTGATTTTTGAGCGATACGAGCACTTGAACCGTAAGCTACGAATACATATTCTGCATCTTCGCATTCGATTTCTTCGAAACGTACTTCGTTTTCTTCAACTAATCTGTATTTTTCTTGGAGATGGCGGTTGTGAGCTTCCATCTTGACTGAGTCTAAGTCTAATGAAGTGATAACACGGTGTTGTGTACCTCTTTTACGACCTGTTGTTGCCCATGGATAGTTAGCTTTTATTTCTTCTTCTGTCAAGCGTGGTTTTTGTTCAGGAAGAACAACTTTTTCCATCATTTGACCGATTGCACCGTCTGATAAGATGCAGCAAGCCATGCGATATTTGAATGCTAATTCGAAGCCTAATGCTACGAAGTCAGCCATTTCTTGTACTGAAGCTGGAGCTAATACGATGTTTTTGTAGTCACCATTACCACCGCCTTTACATGCTTGGAAGTAGTCAGCTTGTGATGGTTGGATTGTACCTAAACCAGGGCCGCCACGAACGACGTCTGCGTAAACGCAAGGTACTTCTGCACCTGCTATATAAGCTATACCTTCTTGTTTTAAGCTGACACCAGGACTTGATGATGATGTCATAACGCGTTTGCCAGATGCACCCGCTGCATAAACCATGTTGATAGCTGCAATTTCACTTTCTGCTTGTAAAACGACCATACCGGTACGTTCGTAAGGGTTTTGTTCCATAAGATATTCAATCACTTCTGATTGTGGAGTGATAGGATATCCGTAATAAGCATCACAACCGTAGCGAATAGCTGCTTCGGCTAATGCTTCGTTACCCTTCATCAGTTTTAATTCTCCCATTATGTGTTAATTTTAAATGTTAGACAATTGATTTAATTACAATTTGACTTTGTAAACTGTGATAACACCATCTGGACATACCATGCCGCATGATGCACAACCGATACATTTGTCAGGTTCCGCCATATAAGCGTAATTGTAACCTTTACCGTTTACTTCTTTTGCCAAGCCGATAACACCAACTGGACAGTTTGCAGCACATACGCCACAACCTTTACAACGTTCTGTGTTAACTACGATGGCTCCTTTGAAACTTGCCATAATTGTTTAGTTTTAAGTTACTTATAATGTTTATTGTTTCGTTAAATCTTTTTTATATCGAGACTTACAAATATATATAATTTTTTAAAGTCAGAAGAAGAAAAATAAAAAATTATTATTTGATTGGATGATCTTCAGCAAAACGTCTTAATCTGTCAGCCAAAACAGGTATTTCTTCTCTTTGTATCAATGAAGTACAAGCTCTGATACCTTGACGAGTGCTGCCGCATGTGTCTAATGAAATGGCGGAAACACCATAATATAACATCTTTTCGAGAAGTTCGGCGCCTGTGAAGCCTGGGTAGTAATATGTGAAATAGAAACCGTCAGCTATTGGTTCTCCTAAGTCTTCATCGTATGTGAATTTAAAGCCGTTTGATGTGAATGCGTCTTTCATCATCTTTGCTTTTTCTCCGTATTCCAATACTTCATCACGATAGTTGTAAATACCATCGTTAACAGCTTTTAAAATACCAGCTACTGCATGTTGGGCAGAGTGAGAAGTACCTGAACTGAGTGGGTGTAATGCACCGAAGATAATGCCTCTGACAAATATTTCTTGTCCGCAGAATTCTTTCAAGTCTGGATAAACGCGTTGTGCGAGTTTGTCGCTGATGCCTAAAATAGCGCAGCGTTCACCTGCATAGCTGAATGCTTTTGAACTTGAAATCATCAAGATGTAGTTGTCTGTATATTTACCTACTGTTGGTTGGTAAGGAGCTACGCCAGGGTGGCTGTAGTCTTTACGGAAGTCCATTCCGAAATAGGCGAGGTCTTCAAGAACGATGACATCATATTTGTTTGCTAATTCGCCGATGATGCGAAGTTCTTCATCTGTCAAACAAACCCATGTAGGATTGTTAGGGTTAGAATATAATATGCTATGTATTTTGCCTGTAGCAAAGATACTTTCTAATTTTGTGCGTAAATTCTCACCACGATATTCGTAGATGTCGAATGCTTCCAAGTTCATGCCGAGGATTTTTGTCTGGAATTTATGAACAGGGAATCCTGGGTCTACAAATAATATTGTGTTCTTTTCTTTGTTTGTGTGTCCGCAAATCATGAAAGATGTGAATGCGCCTTGCATTGAACCTACTGTTGGGATACAATTGGCGGCATTAACGTCAAGATCGAGGAAGTTTTTGATAAAGCGAGATGCTTCATTCTTTAAAGAAGGTATACCATCGATAGGAGGGTATGTTGCTGCGACGCCATTTTGTAATGCTTTAATTTGTGCTTCAACGCCTGCTTGTGCTGCTGGAAGGCCAGGATTGCCCATTTCCATGTGGATGAATTTGACACCACTTGCTGCTTCGAGGTCTCTAGCAAGTTTGTTGATTTCACGGATGCCGGCTTTGCCGATGCATGGAAGGTTGCTGTCGCTGAATACTTTTTGAGCTACTTCAACCGGAACAATGTTATTCTTCATGATAATATGTTAACTTTTTTTGATTAAAAATATCATAATTAACTTTGAGTGTCAAAATTATGAAAATATTTAATATAAAAAGTCTTAAATGAAGAATATTTTTAGTTAAAAGTTTTTAAGGGAAAATTGTAATGAATTTGTGGGACGTACTGGACTCGAACCAGTTTTTGTACCTGTTTGATATTTTGTATGTTGCAAAGTACTGTTAATCGTTACTACACTAATTTACTACACTAAACCATTGAACTTGTTAAACATTCTGCAAATTTACATTAAATAATTTGTATGTGCAAAAAAAATAAAAGCCAACTTACGGGAAATGTAGGTTGGCTTTTGAATGTTCTTAATTTTTAATATCTGTTTTTATGGTACTCCCTACTTCCTTCGATGCGTTTTTTAAATCTAGATTCATAGAAGTGGTCATATATTATTTTTATAATGATTCTTCTAATAGAAGCATTGTCCTTTGATAAGACATCCAAACAGAATCCGCTGTAATGATAATAAAAACGCCATTCTATATCATCCTCATCAGACGATTTTACAAATTTTAAAACCATCCTATTACCAAAGGCAGAAAATGGCAAACCAATGGCTAACACTGGCATTGAAAAATCTCTATTTTTGAGTCCA
>JBGVQR010000088.1:0-9519 GCA_045127605.1 Candidatus Limimorpha sp.
ATGATGATGTTCTTCACCACAATCTTGGTGACTTAGAGTCTCGGTGACTTGTTGTCTTTCTATAGAATGTATAACACTCTCTTCACTAGCTCCGCCCATCAGTAGGTTAAGATGGTGAGAGCCGTCGATGACGCCACTTAAAACCAATGTCAAAACACCAAGACATAATGTTATCAACAAAGCTCTTACGAAGCTGATGTTCTTGATGTTTTTCTTGACGCTATGATGGTGATGATGCGAATGGCTGCACGACTCGTTCTCGTGTATCGGGAATGACATCTCCTTGTCTTTTAATCCGATGAATTTGTTTTTTAAGCTGAATTGCAATATTGTGGCAATGATTATTGCCAAGATTATCAATATCAGATTTATCAATAATGCCTTTTCAGGAAATAACGAAAACATGAAAAATGCTTCGTCGCCAGTCGTGGTGATGAGTGCTGCCATCAAAGCAGGGAAGTTCACGACTCTATGAACGTAAAGTGAGACGACGGTATATGTTCCTAAACATCCAGGAATGACTCCCATAATGATGGCAAATAAAATCTGAATCCATGGCGATTTCTGTAGTCTCTTTGACCACAAACCTCCTGTTCTTACATTGATAAATTCTATCACCATCATCATTCCGATGACTAATGTGGTTATTATAAGTGTCTGCTGTAGAATGATATATAATGTATGTAAATTCATATCGTGTATTATTTTTTTCTATTTACAAAAATGCAACTTTTTTAGAAATTAAAGTTGATAATTTTCTTAAAAATAATTAACTCCTAATTCCTAACTCCTAACTCCTAACTCCTAACTCCTAACTCCTAATTCCTAACTCCTAACTCCTAACTGATACGTTATTCTTTTGTTAAATTTAAACAATAATTATTTCAAAAATGTTTTCCAAGCAAATTGTAAAAAACAACAAATTATGAAAAACTTTACAACACTTAGGAAAGTCCTCGTAATGACAGTATTCGGTTTATTACTTGGAAATCACGCTTACGCACAATTTTCATTAAGCGGAGAAGTCAGACCTCGTATGGAGTATCTTCACGGATATTCGACATTAACCGACAAAGATGCTGATCCTGCCGGTTTTGCGTCACAGCGTACAAGAATCAATTTCAACTATGCAAACGACCGTGTTAAGATGGGCGTTTCTATGCAAGATGTCTTCCTTTGGGGCAGCCAGCCACAATTGTTCAGCACATCAAATAGTTTAAGTGTACATCAAGCATGGGGACAATATTTCTTAACTCCAACACTCTCATTGAAATTAGGTCGTCAAGAACTTTCATACGACGATGAGAGAATCTTTGGCGCTTCAAATTGGGACCAACAAGGTAGAAGCCACGACGTAGCTTTGTTACGTTATGACGGAATGCTTAGAATCGATATCGGTGCTGCTTTCAACCAAGATAGACACCACCTCAGCGGAGCTTATTACAGATTGAACAACTACAAAATGATGCAATTTGTATGGATAAATACAGACATCACTGATGAGATGAATCTCAGTCTTTTATTCTTGAACAATGGTTATCAACGTGAAAGAGATATGTATAACGAAGACCAAACTGATGAAAAGAAACACACAATCTTCAATCAGACTGTAGGTGGACGACTCGTGTACACTCCAGGTAACTTCAACTTCCACGCATCTGGTTATTATACAATAGGTAAGGATAACACTGACAGAGATTTAGAAGCTTACTACGTAGGTTTAGGCGCAGACTACAGCCTCGGCAACAACTGGGATTTCGGCATGGGTTGGGAACTTCTCTCAGGTACTGACCAAAAAGACATGATTGAAAATCCTGACGGCTACAAAAACAAGTCATTCAATCCCTTCTACGGAACTTCTCATAAGTTTAACGGCTTTATGGATTATTTTAACGCTAACGGCAACTGGGCTAATTCTGTTGGTCTTAACGACTTGTTCGCAACAGTGCAGTTCTCAAGAAGAAATTTTGAAGTCAATCTTACAGGACATGCATTCTTGACAGCAGCCGACGTCGTTAAAGATGGCAATGTCAACGAAAAAATGGAGTCATACCTCGGTACTGAAATCGACTTGACAGTGTCATATAAAATGACTAAAACATCTAATGTAGTCTTGGGTTACAGCCAAATGATTGGTTCAGAAACACTTCAAGCTTTGAAAGGCGGTGATAAAAACGCTTGCAACAACTGGGCATATCTCATGTTCACCTTCAAGCCAGTCTTCTTAAAATAAAACTATAAACTGCTATTTTTTACTAAGGTAGAGGGATTTTTATCTCTCTACTTTTTTTATATTTGCAAAAAAAAATATTCATGACAAAAGATAAATGTTTTTATGTTGGTAAAATCGTTAAGACACATGGCCTGAAAGGTGAGGTGACTTTGCGTATAGATAACGAGCAGTTTGATGATATTGAAGAATTGAATTATTTCTTGCTCGACATAAATGAGAAACTGATACCATTTTTTATTGAAGACATTGCTTACCACTCAAATAAATCTTTCATTTTATTCCAAGATCTGAAGACTTTGGAAGCGGCATCGCAGCTTGTAGGAACTGCAGTATATCTTCCTTTGGACTTGCTTCCGGAAAAAGAAGGCAACGATTTCTATTCACATGAAGTAGCTGACTTCCTTGTTATTGATGAAGAAAAAGGCGAGTTGGGTAAGGTGCAGGAAATCATAGAGTATCCTACACAATCTTTGATTCAAGTCCTTATCAACGGAAAAGAAGTCTTGATTCCTATTCACGACGATATTATCAAGGATGTCGATAGAGAAGGAAAGAAGATTCTCATCAAGGCTCCTAATGGTTTGATAGACATGTATCTTGAAAATTGATTTATGGATTGTCGTCCTTTTTTCTTCAAGAAGTTCGGGATGTTTCATCATCGTTCGACAATGCGTATCGGAACTGACGCGGTTCTTTTTGCGCAGTGGGTTGGTGTATCGTCATATGACAATGTCTTAGACATAGGAACAGGAAGCGGAATCATCCCTATGATTCTGTCTCAAAAAGGAGCTGGCTCTGTCGATGCTGTTGAGCTTGATGCTGATTCTTATGAAGAAGCGAAGCTGAATTTCTCAATCTCTGCATGGAATGATAAGTTAAATGTTTTTAACACTGACGTGAGAGTCTTCGCTGATGAGACGGATAAAAAATACGATTTAATAGTTTCTAATCCTCCGTTCTATGCTAGTGATGTCAAGCCTATCAAAGAGAAAAAGGTGATGGCACGTCATGTGTCGACATTGAGTTTTAGAGACTTGTTGCTTTCGGCAAAGAAAATGATGAAGGAAGACTCACGCTTCGCTTTGGTATTGCCTTTTTATGAGTCAAGATTATTTATCAAAGAAGCGGAACAGTTGGGTTTTTATCTTCAAAAAGAAATGCACATAATCCCTATTGAAGGAAAAGACGCTAACAGAGTCAATATGCAATTCGTTTTGAGTGAAGTTGACAATGTTGAGACAGAATGTCTTACAATAAGAAATAAGGATTATTCATACACTGAGGAATATCGCGAATTTCTGAAAGATTACTATCTGGATTTTTAAGTGTTTATGTTGAATTTATTGCAAAATATTTAGTCTTAACGAAGACTAAATTTTGTATTTTTGTGAAAGAATTTTTTAATCATGAAAAAGATATTTGGTTTCGCAATCGTATTATTGACATTAGGAATGATGTCATGCACTCCATCACCTGTAGGAACATGGGTTGAAGTTACTGGAGGAACAGAAGAACAAGGCTTTACACTTAACAAAGACGGTTCTGCAAGTTCATTGAATATGGGTTATGTTACCTTTGACAAATGGGAAAAAAACGGTGACTTATTAATATTAAAAGGTGACTACACCGGAATGATCAAGAGATCATTTTCCGATACTATGAAAATAGAGTCACTTACAAAGACTGAGTTGACACTTTCTCAAGGTAAATACACAGTCAGTTATATCAAGAAATAATAATCAAATAAACATAAATTAACAAAATGAGTAAATTAGTTGTTGTTGCTCTTGGTGGCAATGCTTTGTTAAGAAGCAACCAAAAAGGTACTTATCAGGAACAAATAGCTAACGTGACAGAAACATGTCAAGCTTTGACTGATATTTTAAAAAGAGGTAATCGTTTGATCATTGGTCACGGCAATGGACCACAAGTAGGTAACGTGATGTTACAACACGAAGCTGGTTTGAAGACTTTCGATTTGCCTGCTATGCCAATGGATTTCTGTGTGTCAGAAACACAAGGTTCTATAGGTTATCTCGTTGAATTAGGTTTCAAAAAAGTCTTGGCTCAAGAAAAAATAGACAGAAATGTCGTTACATTGATTACACAAGTCGTTGTTGACAAAAACGACCCTATGTTCCAAAATCCTACTAAACCTGTAGGTCCTTACTACACACAAGAAGAAGCTGAAGCTTTTGCAGCACAGACAGGTGCTATATATCATGAAGACCCAAGAGGTCGCGGCTGGAGAAAAGTCGTTGCTTCACCTCAGCCAATAAAAATCAACAATATTGAAATCGTTAAGTCATTGGCAGACGCTGGTCATATCGTTGTTACCGTTGGTGGCGGTGGTATCCCTGTCGTTGAAAAAGATGGTAGCGTTGTTGGCGTTGAAGCAGTTATCGACAAAGACCTCGCTTCTTCATTGGCAGCTATCCAAACAGGCGCTGACGAGTTCTATATCTTGACAGACGTTCCACAAGCTTATATCAACTTCAAGAAAGAAAACCAACAAGCATTGGGTAGAATCTCTCTCTCTGAAGCTAAGAAACATCTCGCTGACGGTCAGTTCACAGAAGGTAGCATGGCTCCAAAAATGCGTGCTGCTATCAAGTTCGTCGAAGCAACAGGTAAAGAAGCTGTCATCACTGACGCTACAACATTGTCAGACGAAAACGGTGGAACAAGAATTTACGCTGAATAATTTTTTATTTTCTTACATAAATAGAAAAGGTGTGATTTTTACGTCACACCTTTTTCTTTTATGCACCTAGGAAATCATCGTTCATTCGGGAAGAGACGACTTTTGTTGTAAACTGTTCAAAGTTGTTGTTTGGCATCAAACCTCCATTTCCATTGCCATCACCGACTACGCTTCCACCATAAGTCTCGACAATGTCTTCAAATTTAGCATATTGTCCGACGAATTTCAATGTGACGTCGCCTAACTTACCATTACGGTGTTTTGCGATGCTGATGACGGCTTTGCCTTTTGCTGATTCGCCGCCTTCGTCTTCGGTGAGTCCATAATATTCTGGACGGTAGATGAACAATACCATGTCGGCATCTTGTTCGATAGCACCAGATTCACGCAAGTCGGAAAGGATAGGTTTCTTGGAACCTGGACGTGTTTCAACGCTACGACTCAACTGTGAAAGTGCCAAGACAGGTACGTTGAGCTCTTTTGCAAGACTCTTCAACGAACGGCTGATAGTACTGATTTCTTGTTCACGTGTTCCGTTCTTGTCACCTTTGGCTGTCATCAATTGGAGATAGTCGATGAAAATCATCTGAATGTCGTGCTGTTGTTTCAGACGACGACATTTTGCTCTCAAGTCGAAGATTGAAAGCTGAGCGGTATCATCGATGAAAATCTTGGCATTGACGAGAGGGGAGACCATTGTGTTGAGCTGCTGCCACTCGTATTCTGCTAAGTGACCAGTTCTTAATTTGTCGGCAGTCAACATTGTCTCTGTGGAAATAAGACGTGTAACCAACTGAACAGACGACATTTCTAATGAGAAGAACGCGATAGGCTTTTGAAAATCGACGGCAGCATTACGTGCTAGGTTAAGAGCGAAAGCTGTCTTACCCATACTAGGACGAGCTGCCAAAATGATAAGGTCAGACTTCTGCCAGCCTTGTGTGATACGGTCCAGCTCGGTATAACCCGATGGAACACCTCTTAAAGTTTCGCCATTGTTACGAGCTTTTTCGATGTCTGAAATCGCCATGCTGACCAAGTCAGGCATCTGGTCGTGGTTCTTCTTTAAGTTGTTCTCGCTGATTTGGAATAACTTGTTCTCAGCTCTGTCGAGCAAGTCGAAAATGTCGGTTGTATCTTCATAAGCGTCTTTGATGATTTCTGATGAAATCACGATGAGCTGACGCTGGATGTATTTCTGTAAAATGATACGGGCGTGATATTCAATGTTAGCAGAACTCACGACGCGGTTTGTCAATTGTGAAATGTAATAAGGTCCGCCAACGACTTCTAAGTTGCCGGAACTTTTTAACTGGTTTGTGACAGTGAGGATGTCAATAGGTTCTGACTTTCCGAATAAGTCTTTTATAGCAGTGAAAATCAATTTGTGTGATTCTTTGTAGAAGACGTCCGGCGTTAACATGTCGATGACGGCATTGACGGCTCCTTTTTCGAGCATCATAGCACCTAAAACTACTTCCTCCAAATCAATAGCTTGTGGTGGAACCCTGCCTTGATTTGCTAAAATCTCACTTGGAATATTGGCTGCTTTTGTTCTGTTGAACGCAGCTTTTGTATAATTTGTATTGTCGTTATTCATGCTTCAAAATTACAACAAAAAATAGCATGTTGAATAATTGTTGATAAATTTATTTTAGTAAGAATTTATACGTTTTTTGAAGATGTTTATTCTCGTCTTCCATGTCTTGTCCTACTAAAATTCTTTCTAATTCATTGTCGCTTGTGGCGTTAAGAATGATTCTGCTATGCTCGAACATTTTTTCTTCAGGGAACAAACCTTCGTAGATTGTCTTTAACGAGAAGTCGTATTTTGTCCTGCTGTTGAAGAAATCTGAGTTTTTCAAGACGTCTTTTAAATTGATGATTTTAAACATAACATCTTTTGACTCAATGATGTTATATCTCTGCATCATCAGGTTGATGTTTTGAGCTGAGAAGTAAACCACTTTCTCATATCGTTTCAGTTCTTCTGTCAATATTTTTAATCCTTCTTCCATCTTGGAATAATCGTCGAGGCAATTCCATTCTATCGTCTCGCCGCTTTCGTTAGATAAGATTGAAAAGGCTAGGATTATTTCCTGATAAGGTTTATGACCATCTAAAATAGGTACTGCTGGTCTGTAGAACAACAAGTTAAGGAATGCAACAGATTCCGTTCTCTTTCCGATTAAATCGTAGAATTTTTTATAGTTGACATAAAACGTATCTTGTTCCAATGCATCGACTTGGCTTGTTTCTAAAGAGAATGGGTCCAATAATTTCTTGAAACTTCTGTTGTCTTGAACACCGCTATTATATAAGGAGAATAGTTCGTTGTTGTTCATCGCATTGGTATGAAGGAAACTGTCTTTTTCAACTTTTTTCCAACAATGAACCACGAACTCGCATTTATAAGGTGTAAAACATTGTGTGCCAATATTTATACGTGGCGCATTGCTGAGGTTTACAATGTCTTTAAACTCATTGACTTTTTTGTCGATGACATCTAATTGCTGCTCTGCGTATTCTTTAACAGATTTAAAGACGAAGAGATTGTTGATGTCTATGTCACCATCTTTAACGTAATTTTCATTGATATACATCAGCTGCATATCACTGATTGGCACCTTGCATCCGTTCAAGACATAGTATTGAAGAGCAGCGTCTTTGTAGTAAGTCTCGCTTAGTGAAAGTGAGCTTTTCACTTCTATGGCGCGCCATTTGTCTCCGTCGCGGACGAGAATATCGAGCATGATGAGAGTGTCGTTATAGATAAAGATAGCTTCATACATGACCTTGACATTCGGGTCGTTAAGGTTCTGCATGGTTTGTTCGAACATCTTTCCGAAGAGGTTCGGATTCGATGGAGTCATGTTGATGCCACCTGCAAAATAATTCCTTGCCAGAACGCCAACATCGGTTCCTCTCTTGAACTTAGCTCTTTGTTCAATGCTCAGTTTGTCACGCAGATACGGATGTTTTTTGAACATGTAAAGCGATTTTGGACATTGCTCTCCTTTGATATATGTAGATTTTGAAAGTATATGCATATTAATATTTTTAACAGTTGTTAACGATATTTTTCTTGTACATTAAGCTCATGGCAGTTCCTCTTGCTATCATGAAAAATAGAAACGCAATCCACAATCCGTGATTGCCGAATCGAGGCATGAGGATGTACCATGAAGGTATAAAGACAAAGATGCTTGATATTATCATTGTGTTTCTGATAGCCTTGGATGCTGTGGCTCCGATATATATTCCATCCCATATAAAGGCCGCGAATGTTATCAATGGGATGATGATCATATATATGTAATATGGTTTTATCTCTGTTAAAATTTCTGTGTTGTCTGAAATTATTTTAACGAATTCTGTTGGAAATAATGCGTAAAGTATTGAGAAAGGTATGCTTATGGAAAATCCCCAGATTAGAAGCAGTCTGATGACTTTCTGAAGATTTTCTTTGTCCTTAGACCCTACGAATTTTCCGACGAGTGCTTCTCCGGCATACGCGAAGCCGTCAGTGAAATATGAGAAGATATAGAATGATTGCAGTAATATCATATTTATGGCTAATATGTTATTACCTAATTTAGCAGATTGGTTGGTGAAGAAAGCGATGCTTATGATTAAGAGAAAACTGCGTATCATCAAGTCGCGATTGACTTTAAAGAAGCGTTTCATTTTTTCTATGTCGAATAGAATTTTGCTGTCTATTTTGACGAAGTAAGATTTGTAATTTTTTATTAAGAGAATAACAGCCAAGGTGAGACCGCTGTATTGTGCTATGACTGTTCCCAATGCTACGCCTTTTACGTTTTGTTCGAAGATGATTACCAATATGAAGCTGAAGATTATGTTCATTACATTGATTAATATTGCGATAAACATCGGGATTTTTGTGTTCTGCATTCCCACGAACCATCCGTTAAGGCAGTAGAGCAGGATGTTTGCAGGAGCAGCCCATATTCTTACGTAGAAATATGTTATAGCAAGTTCTTTCACTTCGTTGCTTCCGTCGAGGAGCAGGCTGCTTATCTTTGCTATAGGAATCTGTAGCGACAATATCAATATAATAATAGGTATGCCGATACAAACAGAGCGATATAGTGAATAAATTGTCTCTGTATTGTCGTTGTTTCCTAAAGATTGTGCTGTGAAACCAGTTGTTCCTGCGCGTAGAAAACTGAAGAAAGAATACAGCACGCTGAATATTGTTCCGCCTAAAGCTATCGCTCCAATATATATTGCAGAGTCGAGATGCCCCATCAGAATCATATCGACCAAGCCTAGTAACGGAATAGTTATATTGCTGATAATGTTAGGTATAGCTAGTTTTAATATAGATTTATTCATTTGAAATACTTTTTTACAAATATACAAAGAACTTGCGTAAAAATGGCAGAATGAGGGCAAAATGTGATAAGTGGTTGGTACATATACCATTTTTGTGTTACCCCGCCATATTTCTAATTTCGGCAGAAATAGCCGTATATGGTGGGTATTAGAGAAAGAATTGCTACCTATCCGTTGCCTTTTTATAGAAGGGAAAGTTGGTAGAAACAGCATCTTTAATCTC
>JBGVQR010000089.1:0-25062 GCA_045127605.1 Candidatus Limimorpha sp.
TATATTGTACACGGTAACCGATGTTTGTTTGAACTTCACCTTGATCGTCAACCCAAACTACTCTGAATGTGAAAATACGATCTGGTTCAACTAAACGTTCAACGATCTTTGCTTTTTCGAATTCTGGATGTTGATTGTATACGTGTTCAACTGATTCCAAAACTTCGCGAACTGCTTGCAAATACTCTTTTTCACCTGGATGCTTAGCTTCCAAGTTTGTCATAATGGTTTGTACGTTCATTACTTTTTTTATTTTTTATGGTTAATAACTAATGTTAATTTATCTTTTATTCGTTCCGCAAAGGTAACGTTTTTAATTAACAATTTCCAAATATTTAGACAAATATTTTTTCTTAATTTTTTTTATCTTTATTTGTTAATATTTTTCACGAACTCACCAGATTCCCACAACAATATTTCCTTCACCGTGCCATCTCTATTATATTGTATCTCTTCTCCATCCCTAACATTATCTCTATATTTTATCTCTGTTATCAGAGTACCGTCTGGAGAATATCCTTTTTGTAATCCTGCTCCGTTTTCGTATGTAGCAACAGAGCCTACAGCTCCGTTTTCGTAATACATCATCCATTTCCCATGAAGCATTCCGTCATTATACGAACCCTCTGTGAAAAGTTTTCCGCTATCATACCATTGCTTGTATTCTCCGTGAAGAACACCTTCTTTATAATGTTCTATTTTAACGAGCGTTCCAAACACATTATAAGATTCGAAAATGCTGTCGTATTGGTCGTTTTTCAAATAATATCTAGATTGAATATTGCCGTTTTCATACCATCTAAGCACCTCGCCTTCCATGACATTCATATTATAATAAACTTTCATATCAGGCTTTCCATTTGAAAAATACCAGCAGCAGTCACCATTAAGCTTGCCGTCTTTATATCTCAACTCCGATTTGAGATTGCCATTTTCCCAATATGAACGAACGACATCCTTCTCCTTATTCACAGAACAGGAAAACAAGAATACACATATCACGAAACAAGTCAATATTCTATTCATATTGTAGAGGTTTTTTCTCGTAATCTTGATATTGATATACATTCCAATATGTATTCTCGACACCGTCTAAAGCACTTCTTCTATCAAAAGAATATCTAGTATTTAACAAAGGTATGTCGTATGACTCAATACCTATATTAATATCATCACCATAATTCATCAAGGCATTCAAGAAATACCATCCGATATTAAATCCATGATATGCTATGTCTTTTGGTTCTGTTCCATAATTATTTCTGAACTTACAGATAAAATTACCTACGCTGTATGTGTCATAATCCGTATATTCATCATCAAAAAAGACTGTATTAAGTTTCATAAGGTTTTCGTTGAAGAGCTTGTCAAATTTAGACCAGTCTGGCAATGCAATAAGTTTTGAAGGATATTCTCCTGAAAGAATGTTAATTTTATTTAAGATTTCTGTAGCGAACACCTTATTCTCGCCATAGACTATAAAGAGATTATTGCGTATCGAAGATGCTATTTTCTTTACTTTATTCAGACTGTCGATGGAATAGTTATAAAACATAACCTGGTTCTTCAACATAGTGCTGTCATCTGGAGCTTGTTTTATCGCAGACACATTCAGCATCACATTATCTGACTGATACTCGTTTTCATTAAACTCTACTTCTTCTATCATCCATGCATCTTGATGTTTTTTCACAACTTTAATGATATGCTTGTTAGGCACCAATGAATAAGCATTTATATTTTCCAACACAATCTCTTCAATCATATTGACATAATCCATGCTATTAGTATCTTCTGCAAGAATAAACACATTGTTATCTGTGTATTTATCTCTGATGAGCGACTCTAATTTATGCATCTGATAACGATAAGATGGTTTCACTTTCACGACATTTTTATTGCCTATAACAAGTTCGTCTCTGTTGGTCATTGGATTAACAATCAAGATATCATTTTCCGTTGCGAACGCCATCACTCTTTCAAAAGCCTTGACATGGAAAGGACCTACGATAATATCAGCGCTTACAAGCCAAGGGTCGTTTATTGCAGATACGACTTTATTTGTATCTTGGTCGACGTCATAGACTTTCAAGTCGAGTTTCATATCATATTGACTCACCATAGAGTCGACGGCAATCATAAATCCTTCGTAAAAATGAAGATATGAGAATGGTTTTGCCAGCAACTGCTTGTTCGACACCTCTGCCTCTAAAAAAGTATCATCAATTTGTTCCAGATACAATGGCATCATCAACGCCACCTTATATAATCTCTCGGAATCAAAAGAAGGAAGGATGAATTCTTCAACATACTCTGTAGTGTCATTCATTATTGTATCAACAACTACATCCTCAACAACGACAACTTCTTCCTTATGTTTATATGGAATTCTGAGTAGCTCACCAGCTTTTACACTATTTTTAACATCCTTATTTTCTTTAAGAATCTCATAAACCGTAACATCGTATATCTCTGCGATATCTTTCAGTGACTGCTTCTTTTGAACTGTATGAATATAATAAGGCTTGCCGTCATATTCTGTTACAATCTGAGACTTCAAAGTTTGCTGAGCTTTAATTTCCGGAGCGGAAATCATAATGCTCAAACATACCAACATTGAGGATAAAATAGTTCTAAATGCTTTCATTATCATCGTATATTATAATAGGAACATTTTGTGACAAAGATATTAAAAAAAACAATAAGTCCAGATTCATAATTGCGAATCCGGACTTATTATATTATTTGGGCATTTATACTCTAACTTATTCAGCGAGTGGTTTGAAACCTTTACCTAAGATGTCTGTACTTGAAACAACGTTCAAGAATGCATTTGGATCAACTTCTTTCAAAGCAGCTTGCAACTTAACGAGTTCTGGACGTGTTAATGTTACATAAATCATCTTACGATCAACGCCTTTGTATAAACCTTTACCGAAGAAACATGTACCGCCGCGGTTAATATCTTTAACGATGATGTCGCGAACTTCTTCAGCTTTGTCTGTAACGATGAATGCTGTTTTGTAGCTATTGAATCCGTCAACAACGAGGTCGATAATCCAACCTTCGATAACGATAACCAAGATTGAATAAACTGGAAGACGTAATTGTGGTTCAGCGATTAATGTTGTGAGAGTGATGATTGAGTCAACAATCATAACCAATGTACCGAGAGAGATCTTGGTGTATTTATGGAGAATCATTGAGATGATATCACTACCACCAGATGTTGCGCCAGACTTGAAGATGAGACCGATAGCCAAACCGTAGATACCGCCTGATACCAAAGTATTTAAGAAGTAATCTGGAATGAAATAAATGCCTTCGCTATGAGGAATTTGTAACCATTCTGGATTAACTGTTGTTGGGTTTTCAATAATGCCGTTATGAACGATAGGAGCATAACCGATGAATGTTTCGATGAGGTAAGTAAAACCGAAAATCAAGACTGTTGAGATGATAGTCTTAATACCGAATTTAGGTCCGAGGATTAAAGTACCGATGATTAACAATGGAATATCCATGCAGATAGCATAGAGAGATACTTTCCATGGCCATACTGTGTTCAATACGTTTGAAAGACCGTATGTTCCACCTGGAGCCAAGATGTAAGGGTTAACGAATAAAATGTCGCCGATAGCGAACAACAAACTACCGAAAATGAGGTAGAAGTAAGCGATAGCTTCTTTCTTCCAGTTAATTGTTTTCATAATTTTCTCTAATGATTTTTTTGGACAACAGTCAACTGACGACAGTCAACGGTTGATGTGGTTATTATTATTTTTGTCAACAGTCAACTGACAACTGTCAACGGTTTATGTTATTTATACATTTAAAAATCCAGAGACGCAACAATGACATATAATTAAATTATCAAGTGTCATTGACACGTCTCTAGAATTATGAATTATGCATTATGAATTATGCATTGATTATTCCCATTCGATTGTCGCCGGTGGCTTAGAGCTGATGTCGTAGCAAACTCTGTTGACACCTCTGACTTTATTGATGATATCGTTAGATACCTTTGCAAGGAATTCGTATGGAAGATGTACCCAGTCTGCCGACATACCGTCTGTTGATATAACAGCGCGGAGAGCGATGGTATATTCGTAGCTACGTTCGTCGCCCATCACGCCGACGCTCTTACATGGAAGGAGGATTGCACCAGCTTGCCAGATGCTATCGTAGAGGTTGTCTGCCATTTCATTTGGGAATGAAGCGTGAGGCAACTCGCATTTCCAGTTTCTCAATGATGAGATATAAACTTCGTCAGCATCGCGGAGGATACGTAATTTATCTTCTGTGACAGCACCTAAGAGGCGGATTGCCAAGCTTGGTCCTGGGAAAGGATGACGGCCGATGAGTTCTTTCTTGATACCCAAGGCGCGACCAACACGACGTACTTCGTCTTTGAACAAAGCGCGTAATGGCTCAACGATCTTAAGGTTCATCTTTTCAGGAAGACCACCCACGTTATGGTGTGACTTAATCTTACATGTAGCGCCTTCGATGCCAGCACTTTCGATAACGTCTGGATAGATTGTACCTTGTGCCAACCAGTTAGCGCCTTTAATCTTCTTAGCTTCTGCTTCGAATACCTCGATGAATGTAGCGCCGATAGCTTTACGTTTTAATTCTGGATCTGTAACGCCTTCGAGCTTGCTCAAGAACAAAGGACCTGCGTTAACACCGATTACGTTAAGACCTAAGTCTTTGTATGAATCCATAACATCTTCGAATTCGTTCTTTCTCAAAAGACCGTTATCAACGAAGATACAGTGTAAGTTTGAACCGATTGCTTTGTTCAACAATACAGCTGCTACTGTACTGTCGACACCACCTGAAAGACCTAAGATAACTTTATCGTCACCGAGTTGTTGTTTGAGTTCTTCAACGATATTGTCAACGAATGATGTTGGAGTCCAATTGCCTTTGCAGCCGCAGATTTTCTTAGCGAAGTTCTCAATCATCTTTGAACCTTCCAAAGAGTGAGATACTTCTGGGTGGAATTGAACAGCGTATGTTTCTTCGCCATCGATTCTATATGCTGCATTGACAACATCTTCAGTACTTGCAATGACGCGTGCGTTTTCTGGCAAACTAGCGATAGTATCGCCGTGTGACATCCACACTTGGTTTACCTTGCTAACGCCTTCGAATAAAGGACAAGATTCATCAACGATGGTGAGAGATGCACGGCCATATTCTCTTGCTATTGAACCATTGACTTCACCGCCGAAATGATGAGCCATGAATTGTGAACCATAGCAAATTCCGAGGAGAGGCATCTTACCTTTTATGTTTGACAAATCTACGTAAGGTGCTTTAGCGTCTCTGACAGAGAATGGGCTTCCGCTCAGAATCACACCTTTAATATCTGGTGTCAATTCCGGAATCTTGTTATAAGGATGGATCTCACAATAAACGTTCATCTCACGGAGACGACGTCCAATAAGCTGTGTTACTTGTGATCCGAAATCTAAAATTAATATTGATTCTTGCATATTGAATAATTTGGTGGCAAATTTAATAAAATTATCCTTTCATTCTAGTTTTTTTCTTAAACTTGCAACAAAATAAATTTATCATGACTACAGCTAAAAAAGGTAAGAAAACAAGCTCTCCTAAAAAAGGTGCTAAGACTAAGAAAAATAAAGCTAACTCCGGATTCTTCACAAAGTTTTTATTGATATTTATCGTGCTGTCGTTGATAGTAGCAGCTGTACTTTTTACCTTAAAGAATTTCAACATCGACATAACTAAAGTCGAAAAGGAAAAAGATATCATCAAAACTGAAATCTTGGCAAATGACGCCAAAACAAAATCCGACAAAGTCGAAGTGAAGACGGGACAAAAAAATGAAACCACTGTTCCACAGAAGCAAGACACTCCAAAAGAAGATAAAGAGATAAAAAAGGAATTCAAAGAGTTAAAGACCTTGAACGGATGCTGGCACAGCACTGAACAAGGCGCATTCATCACAATAGACGAATACGGCTATCGCATCGACTTCTCCAATGTAGACGCTTCAAAGCCTATGACAGGCAACTATTTCATAGAAAACAACCTCGTAACATTTACCAGCGACGGCAATGAATGCGATGGTCTAGACGGTACATACAGAGTCACTTTCTACAAGAAGAACATCAGCCTCAGCTGTAAAAACGACGAATGCACTGACCGCAGAAACGTATTAGAAGCAGACTGGGAATGGGTGGAGTATTAGTAATTGAAAGTTGAAAGTTGAAAGTTGAAAATTGAAAATTGAAAGTTGAAAATTGATTTTCCATTTTAAACTTTCAGTTTTCAGTTTTTATAGTCGTTTGTTCTTCTTCAAGGCTTCGTTGATAATCCACTGAATCTGTCCGTTGACAGAACGGAACTCGTCAGCTGCCCATTTCTCGACGGCTTCCATCGTCTTGGCATCCAGGCGCAAGGCGAAGTTCTTTGTTGCATTATCCTTATCCTTCGACATCTTCCAACACCTCCTCTATCGTTTTAGTAAAGATATTGTCTTTCAAAATATATTTATCGAAGACATAGATAACAGCAATGATAATTGATATAACGATAAAACCAGATACACCTGTCGCACCATTTATTAAATCATTGCCACCTTTTATCAATAAGACATTCAATCCTGCGACTGCGTTTATCGTTCCATGAAATATCGCCGCTGGATAAACAGATTTTGCTTTAAGAACGAAATACAATTCCACAAAAGAAGCCAGCACACAGAACACCACCATCATAAATACTCCTGCAACAGAATGCTGAGGATAGTTATGTCCGAGCAATATCAAAGGGAAATGCCACAAGCCCCAAACGATTCCTATAAATATCGATGCACATACGAATTTCTTTTCCTTCAAGGCAGAGACGAGATAATTACGCCATCCGTATTCTTCGCCAAAAGCAAAAAGCGCGTTGATAGTAACACCGGCTAATAAGCCGCTAATAACTGTCGTTATAATCATAAATACAGGAGTCATCAGCATGCTTACCATTTCTTTTTGTTCTTCAGGAACAGAATCAGCAGGAATCATCATCGACATATCTGTGTTGAACTCACAGCCAGGCAAAAGAGTGTTAACAAAAATAGTTAATAGAATTATGGCAACTGGAAGCACCCATGCCACAAGCCAAGACCACTTGATTTTAAAACGCAACAATCCTGTAGATGCTAACTTTTCCTTGTTAATTTTCTGCATGACTATCGCTACTATCATCGGCAGCAACATATACAAAGATGAATAAATAGTATATTTCATCGGATTCTCTGCAGGATTTTTAACATCCAATCCAAAAATCATGATTGCAGCATAAACCCAGCTTATCACGCAGAGTATTATTGAATATTTAATTGCTTTGTTCATTTCTTTAAAGTTTAAAGTTCATAGTGTATAGTTTAGAGTAGTTTTTGAAGTTTAGAGTTGAAAGTTTATTATGTTCGAGTTTTAATATTTGATTAACTCATAAACTTAAAACTCATGAACTATCAACTACTCTACACTCTAAATTTTCAACTCTACACTATTTTTCAATTGAATTAAAAATTTCTTCGTATAACGTTTTAGTATCTTCAACTGTTTTTCTGTTTATGAAAATTAGATTTTGGGACTGTGAACTTTGAGCAACGAGCCTTATTTCCACAAAAGCATCAACATCCTTATTGATATAAAGACGACATTTGTTACCGTCACTCATCTTGAATATACCGATATTGACTTTCCTTGTGGAGATGCCGTTAGCTCTTGTTTTTATAGAAGGAAGCTTTTCAACAAGCAAAACTGTATCAATGTCAGAAACAGGAATTGTCATTGCATATTCGCCTTTTATTTCTATGACATCATTACCTACAAGAACCTTACTGTTATAATTCATAAAAAGTGCAGGAGCAAGCAAGGCCTCTAAAAGCACCACTATAACAAATACACTTCTGTAAGTTCTTGGACGCTTAGCATTAAGATTCAACTCATTTTCTTTAAGAATCTTAACAGTGTCTTTCATCTCATCAAAAAGATATTGAGTCAATTCGTCGTTCTTCTGATTTATATAGACTAAACCATTGACTGTCCTAATCTCTATCGCACTAGCATTTTTATTTCTGATATAAAGAGTCGCATTCTCAGAATGTTCCTGAAAAGAATTCTTCACAGTGAAATAACCTTTCTGTATCGCTCCCATTCCTGTTCCATTAGTACGATATTTCAAAATCGGAAGTCTATCAATCATATTTATCGAAACGATAGCATCGTTAGGAATTGTCAGAGGATACATCAAATCCTTGATTTTTATTCCATCTTCATAGACGATAATTTTTTCCTTTATGAAGGCCAAGATGACGAATAACACCACAATGCCTAAGACTATATATATCGTTGTCATAATTATATTGTTTTTTATTGTTATTTTTTTGAGAGACGAAGCAATTGAATGTTTAGATTCGGAGACGCATCAACAATCTATTTTTATTTCATAGGTATTGTCGACACGTCTCTACAAATTTTCAATTTTCCGTTTTCAATTTTCAACTTATTGATAAAGCGTTCCTGTATTAACAACAGGCTGTGCTGATTCATCGGCGCAGAGGACAACGAGAAGGTTGCTTACCATAGCAGCTTTCTTTTCGTTATCGAGTTCCACTATTTGTTCTTCGCTGAGTTTATCGAGAGCCATCTTCACCATTGTGACAGCACCTTCCACGATTTTCTCACGCGCTGAGATGATAGCAGCGGCTTGTTGACGACGCAACATAACAGCAGCGATTTCTGGAGAATAAGCCAAGTAATTGATTCTTGCTTCTACCACTTCCAAACCCGACATTTCCAATCTGTCATTAAGTTTCTTTAACAAAATATCGTTGATTTCAGCACCGCCAGAACGTAATGTCAGTTCGTTGTTTTTAGTATCGTCATTATCATCGTATGCGAACATGCCAGCGACTTCTCTCAAGGCAGCGTCACTTTGTACGCGGACGAAACTCTCGAAAGCCTTCATTCTTCCAGAGACAGTAACGCCAACCTGACCGTTAGCGCCGCCAGCCATAGTCTGAGAGTCGATTTCGAACATAGCTTTATATGTATCTTTCAACTTCCAAACCAAAATCTGACCAATCATGATAGGATTACCGGTCTTATCATTAACCTTGATAGGGTCAACGTTGAGGTTACGAGCACGGAGAGAAACTCTTTTTGAAGAATACAAGAAGTTAACCCAATAGAAACCGGTCTTCTTGAAAGTGCCGCGATAGTTACCGAAGAACAACATCGCCATAGCTTCATTAGGTTCCTGCATTCTCAGACCGAACAAACATATTAAGAAAAAACAAGCTGCAACAATACATAGGACAATACCTGTCGTATTTGGATGATTAGCAAAATATACGATACCATAAACAGATAACGCAGTCAGTGCCAAGAATAAAATCAATGCAACAAAACCATTGATGACTAAACCTTTGAATTCTTTTTCCTTTGTTTCCATAACTATTATTTTTTAAGATTTTAAATTTAATTTTGATATTATTTTGATATCACAAAAGTATAACATAATTTCAGTTTTGTCAAGAGGAAAACAAACATTTTTCAACAATTTTTAATAATTTTTAAACCAACAGCATTATAATCAGGTAAAGAATAAAAATTGATATAAAAAACTGTTGTCCGTTGTATGTTGTCCGTTGACTATTTTTCATTAACTTTGCACATCATTTGAAAACTAATACATTATTAATATGAACAGAAAATTTTTAAGCGTGATAGCATTAAGCATCATGACATTGGCGTCTTGCACAAACAAAGAACAAGTCGCTACAGAAAATCCATTCTTGTCAGACTACGGAACACCATATGAAGTTCCAGCTTTCGACAAGATCAAGACAGAACACTATCTTCCAGCTTTTGAGGAAGGCATGAAACAACACAAAGCTGAAGTCGATTTCATCATCAAAAACAGAGCTGTGCCTGATTTCCAGAACACAATCTTGGCTTACGACAAATCTGGCGAGTTATTAGACAAAGTATCCAATATCTTTTTCAATCTCACAGAATGCATGTCGAACGACGAGATGCAAAAAATCGCCGCTGAAATATTACCAAAATTATCAGCACATAGCGACGAAATCGCGATGAACCCTCTTCTCTTTGAAAAAGTTAAACATGTCTACGACACCCGTCATGAAAGAAACCTCGACGACCAACAAATCCGCGTCGTTGAAAAATATTACGCCGACTTCATCCGCAATGGCGCTGGTCTCAATGATGCCGACAAAGAAGCTTTGAAAGAAATCAACGGAAAACTCTCTATCTTAAGCAACCAATTCGGCAACAACCTCCTCGCTGAAAACGCAGCATTCAAACTCGTCGTTGACAATGAAGCCGACTTAAGCGGACTTCCACAAACAAGTATCGACGCTGCTGCTGCACAAGCAAAGAAAGACGGCATGGAAGGCAAATGGGTTTTCACATTGTCAAAGCCAAGCCTCATTCCTTTCCTTCAATATGCCGACAACCGCGACTTGCGTGAAAAGATTTACATGGGCTATGTAATGCGTGGCAACAACAATAACGCTAACGACAACAAAGCTTTAATTGAAGAGATGTCAAAACTTCGTCTTCAAAAAGCTCAGCTCCTCGGTTATGAAGACTACGCTTCTTACGTTCTCGAAGCTAACATGGCAAAAGACGTTCCTACTGTCGACACATTCCTCGCAGAATTATTCGAACCAGCTTTGAAAGTAGCAAAAGAAGAACTTAAGGAAATGGAAAAAATCGCTGGTTTCGACTTAGAGTCATGGGACTGGTGGTATTACGCAGAGAAAGTACGTAAGGAAAAATACGACTTCGATGAAAATGAATTGAAACCTTATCTCTCATTGAACAACGTACGTGACGGCATGTTCATGGTCGCTAACAAATTATATGGTGTCACATTCGAACAACGCAACGACCTTCCTGTATACTTCGACGGCGTTGAGACATGGGAAGTCAAAGAACAAGACGGTTCATACATCGGCATCTTGTACCTCGACTATTTCACACGCGACAGCAAGAGCGGCGGCGCATGGTGTACAAGTTTCCGCGAAGCTGGCTACGACATCGAAGGTAACAAGATCTCTCCTCTCGTTTCTTTAGTATTGAACTATTCAGCTCCAACAGGCAACGCTCCTGCCCTCCTCAGCTGGGACGAAACAGAAACATTATGGCACGAATTCGGCCACGGCTTGCACGCTTTATTCTCAGACGGAAAATACAACAGAACATGCGGCGTTGTTCCTCGCGACTATGTAGAACTTCCTTCACAAGTGATGGAAAACTGGGCTGGCGACCCTGAAGTTTTGAGAATGTACGCAAAACACTGGCAGACAGGCGAAGTCATTCCAGAAGAAATAATCACAAAATTAGAAAACAGCGGTTTGTTCAACCAAGGCTTCAACACAACAGAATTCTTGGCAGCTGCAATATTAGACATGGAGTATCATAAGTTGAAAGAAATCAACGACGACTTCAACGCTGCTGAATTTGAAAAAGCTAAGATGGACGAAATCGGCTTGATTGGCGAAATCTATCCACGTTACAGAAGTACATATTACTCACACATCTTCGCTGGCGGCTACTCTGCAGGTTACTATGTATATTACTGGGCAGCAGTTTTAGACTCAGACGCTTTCAGCTACTTCAAAGAATCAGGCGATTTATTCAACCAAGAGTTAGCTGCTAAGTTCAGACAACACTGCTTGCAAGAATGTGGCAACGATGAAGGTATGGTACAATACAAGAAGTTCCGCGGACAAGAGCCAAGCAACGAGCCATTCTTGAAAAAACATGGACTTAAGTAATTCATAATTCACAATTCATAATGCATAATTAAAGAGCCTTCGGGCTCTTTTTTTTTTGTAAAAAATATTTGACACCTTACAATAAGTTACCTACTTTTGCAGTCTTTAAAATATGACCAATCCAACACATCATAATATATACTATGTTTGAACAAAAAATAAAGGAAAACCAGAATTTATCCGAATCAGATTTAAGACATTTACGCTTACTTGCCAAGTCATTTCCATCTATTGCATCTGCAAGTACAGAGATTATCAACCTTGAGGCGATTCTCAACCTTCCAAAAGGCACAGAACACTTTCTATCCGACATCCATGGAGAAAATGAGGCATTCCAACATATATTAAAAAATGCTTCCGGATCAATAAAACGCAAAGTCAACGACGTTTTTGGAGCTTCGCTTCGCGAGGCAGAAAAAAGAAACCTTTGCACTTTGATTTACTACCCTAAGGAAAAACTCCGTAAAATCAAGAAGGAAGACACTAACATCAACGAATGGTATATGGTGACTTTAAACCAATTGGTTAAAATATGCCAAAACGTATCATCCAAATACACACGTTCTAAAGTCCGCAAGGCACTTCCAAAAGAGTTCGCCTATATCATAGAAGAGTTGCTTCACGACACGCATGAAAGCAACAAACTAGGATACTTCAACCAGATTATTTCCACCATAATTTCCACAAAGCGCGCCGATGAGTTCATCATTGCCATGTGCAACCTTATTCAGCAGCTTGCCATCGACAGTCTGCATATCGTAGGAGACATATATGACAGAGGTCAGGGCGCACACATAATTCTCGACACTCTATGCACATATCACAATGTCGACATCCAATGGGGCAATCACGACCTTTTATGGATGGGAGCCTTTGCTGGCAATGACGCCTGCATTGCGACAGTATTACGCCAATCACTAAGATATGCGACCCTTGAAACTCTAGAAGAAGGCTATGGCATCAACCTACTTCCTCTCGCCACTTTTGCGATGGAAATATATAACGACGACCCGGTAGAAGTCTATGCGCCAAAGATGAAACTTGTGACAGAACATTACACTGAAAAGAAGCAACATCTCATCGCACAAATGCACAAAGCCATCTCCATAATACAATGGAAATGCGAAGCGGCATTGATAGACAGACATCCAGAATACAACATGTCTGACAGAAAGTTATTACATCTGATTGATTTAGAGCGTGGAGTCATAAACATAAATGGCATTGAATGTGAACTCCTTGACAAGTCATATCCTACAATCGACCCATCAGATCCATATAAATTGACGGATGACGAACAGGCCATTATCAACCATTTTCACTCATCATTCATCAATAGCGAGAAACTCAAGAAGCACGTATATTTCCTACTTCAAAAAGGCTCGTTATATTTAGCAAGAAACAACAACCTTATGTTCCACGCTTCAATACCTTTAAACGAAGATGGTACATTCAAGGAGGTCAAGATAATAGACAAGTATTATTCTGGCAAGAGACTTTTTGACCGCATAGACGCTCTAGTTCAATTAGCATGCAGAAAATCAACGGAAATATCTGAAGAAAAACAAGCTTCCATTGATTATATGTGGTACTTATGGTGCGGCGCCGATTCACCCTCATTCGACAAGGCCAAAATGGCAACATTCGAACGCTACCTGACCACAAACAAAGAGGTTCAAAAAGAAGAGAAAGGACACTATTATAAATTGCAGAACGATGAGAAGGTATGTATTAACATACTTAAAGAATTCGGCATTGAAAGTGAAGGAAGCCACATCATCAACGGACACGTACCTGTTAAAATAAAGAAAGGAGAACACCCCGTTAGAGCCAACGGCAAACTTCTGGTAATAGACGGAGGATTCTCAAAAGCATATCATTCAGAAACTGGTATTGCAGGCTACACATTAGTTTACAATTCATTTGGCATGCAACTAGTACAACACCAGCCATTTGAATCTACGCAGAAAGCCATTGACGAAGGACTCGACATCATCTCCAACACCGTGCTTTCTGAACATAACACTGAACGCCTGCTTGTGAAAGACACCGACAAAGGCATCGAACTGACACGAGATATCGAAGACCTGCATAAGCTGCTTATTGCATACCGCACAGCTTTGGTTAAAGAAAACAATTAAAGAATTCTAGAACTTTAGAAAATAAAAGGTGATGTTGTCAACCATTTTTACAACATCACCTTTATTCATAACTACTAATTCCAAAGTCACACGTCCGTGCGCCTCTACGCGAGACCTTTAAAAAACTCAAAATGTCAGAAACTCAAAAACTTAGAAACTCAAAAACTTAGAAACTCAGAAACTCAAAAACTTAGTGTCTCTGTGACTAAAAAATCCTCAACTCCTAACTCCTAACTCCTAACTCCTAATTATTCTAAATTCTCTGAGCAAGAACATCGGCTATATGCAGCACCTGAATATCGAACTTTTGTTTTTTGATACAGCTGTCGAGCTGCATAAGGCATGAGATGTCGTTTGTGACGATATATTCCGCGCCTGTTTCCATCGCGTCTTTGATTTTTCTCTCTGCCATAGCGACAGAGATAGCTTCATGTTGTATAGAGAAAAATCCGCCGCCGAAGCCGCAGCAAATCTCAGGACGTTTCATCTCAAGCAGTTCGAGACCTCTCACATGAGAGAGCAGCTTACGACCTTCGTCTTTAAGTCCGAGTTCGCGCAACGAACAGCAAGTGTCTTGATAAACAACCTTATGGTCAAACTCCGCACCGAAATCAACGACCTTGATTTTATTGACAAGAAAATCCGTAAGTTCATAAATATTCCTTACCACGCGCTTAAACTCCAAGTGAGAAGCTGTGTTATAGAACAATTCCTGATAACGAGTCTTTATGTAACCGACACAAGAAGCACTCACTCCGACGATAGGTCTGTCATTAGGAAAATCATTTAAAAACTTCTCCCCCAGCTCCTTGGCTTCTTCCACGAAACCACTTGTAAATGCGAACTTACCGCAACAAGTCTGCTCCGGATTATATTCCACATCAACGCAAGCAGCATCCAATATCTTCATAACATTCTTAGCAGTTTCTGGGTAAAACTGGTCCATCACACATGAAATAAAGAGATCTATTGTCATATTTGCAAAATTTAGAATGTTATGTTAAAATATTTTAAGATTATTTGCAAAAATAGAAAAAAAGTCCACAAGTCCACAAGACTACAAGACTACAAGTATTTTTTTTGTTACAAATCAAAATAAACTTATCGACTTATTGACTTGTTGTCTTGTTGTCTAAAAAAATCCCGGATACGACTTCGAAACGACTTCAACATTTTCCATTGATATAGTTCCTATCTTCATCGTCAAAACGGAAAGTGCCATCGCGATACGATGATCTTCGTAATTGTTAAAAATTATTGGGTTTTCTTCTGTAAAACAAGGCAGCATCTCAGGACATATCATCTTCAGCTCATCATCGGAGACATTTTCGAATGTGATGTTAATTTTCATTAACTCATTCATCATCGCTTGTTTTCTGTCAGATTCTTTTATAGAAAGATTCTTCAAACCTCTAAACGTTGCATTCACTCTGTTACCAGCGCATGCTGCAATTACAGCAGGGAACAAATCGGGACAATCTTTGAAGTTGAAAGTTGAAAGTTGAAAGTTGAAAGTTGAACTCTGACTGTTGGCCATTGACTGTTGACTGTTGACTTTTTTAACAACGACTCCGTCTTTTGCAGCGATTGTCTCAACGCCAAGATTTTCGAACATTTTAATCGCTGTTGCATCGGCTTGTAATGAGTTTATGTTAATATTCTTTAACAAAACTTCTGAGCCATCAGAAAGAGAAACCATCTCGTACCAGAAAGCCGCTGCACTCCAGTCTGGTTCCACTTTTATATTATCGATATTATAAATTCCATGTTTTACAGTTATATCTCTGTCATCACGAGAAACATCGATTCCACATTGTCTCATCATATTTATCGTCATGTCGATATATGGCAACGAAGAGAGATTTCCTGTCAGATGTAGCACCAGACCATTTTTCCACAAAGGCGCTGCAAGCAACAATGATGACGCAAACTGACTGCTTTGCTCTGCGCTTATTTCTAAAGAGTTTAGAGTGGAGAGTGTAGGGCATAGAGTTGTGGACAAAGTCTGTTGTCTGTTGACCGCATTAACGGTCAATAAAACCGGCGGGTATCCTTCTTTCTCTGTATATTCTATTGAAATACCGAGACTTCTCAACGCCTCGACTAAGGAAGATATAGGTCGCGACTTCATTCGTTCGCTGCCTGTTAGTAAGATGCTGAGTTGCTGAGTTGCTGAGTTACTATGGCTTTGAATTTCTGAAATTTTGAGTTTCTGAAGTTCTACATTATGCATTATGTCATTTGCAACGGCAGTCATTAAAAATCTGAACACCGTCCCTGCATTACGACAATCGAGAGTTAAAGGAAGAGTCGAAGGATTTTTTACATATCCACTTAACGTATTAAGATGTTGCTGCAAAAGAACTGTATCGTCGGAATTGGACAAAGACACTAAGTTACTGAGTTGCTGAGTTGCTGAGTTGCTATGGCTTTGAGGTTTTGAAGTTTTGAGGTTTTGAAGTTCTGCATAATGCATTATCATCAAAGCTCTGTTGCTTTCACTCTTGCTCAAAGGAAGCTCTATTTCCAAATGCTGACTACTGACAGCTGACAGCTGACCGCCAAGTATATTTTGAATTGAAATTAACATTTATTCAGAAAATTTATTTTTCAAAATAGCAATAGATTCTTTTATATCTTCTTCAAACACCTCGACATCAATCTTAGGTTTGCCCGGAGCAGAAATCAAAACGAATTGCGGTTTGCCTCCTTTGTTTTTCTTATCGTATGAAAGATAAGAATAAATAGCATCTACATCAAAACCATTAAGATTCATGAGATTAAGATTTCCCTTGAACCACATCTCGTAGAAGAAAAGCCATTTATCATCCAATCCACAATATTTCACCGAAAGATACAAGGCTGAATATATTCCTAGCGCAACTGCTTCTCCATGAGCGAGATAATTTTCCTTTCCTAAATAATATGACTCCAAAGCATGACCTATGGTATGACCGAAATTCAAGATTTTACGCAAGCCTGTTTCTTTCATATCTAGACTGACGACATCTTCTTTTATTTCAGCAGCCTTTTCAATGAAGTCCAAATAATTATCAGAATCAAGATTCAAAAAAGATTCATCAGCGACGAATGCATATTTCATCATCTCTGCAAGACCCGACTTTATATCTCTTTCGTTAAGAGTTTTTAAGAAATTAGGATTAATTATCACGCTATTAGGTTCCGAGAATAAGCCAATCTGATTTTTATAATTGTTAAAATTTATTCCGTTTTTACCGCCAATAGAAGCATCTATCATCGCGAGAAGCGTTGTCGGAACATTGATGAAATCTATTCCTCTTTTATAAGTAGATGCAGCAAAGCCACCGATATCAGTAATCGTTCCACCTCCAAGATTTATCAAAAGCGAGTCACGACCAGCTTTTACTTCAAGCAACTTATTCCATATAAAAATCACATTTTCAATGCATTTACTTTCCTCTCCAGCTGGAATAACTATTTTAGTCACCTCTTTCTCTGGCAATAATGATGCTATCAAAGAAGAATAGACTATATAAATATTTTCATCTGTCAGGACGAAAAACTTATCGTAATTATTCGTCAGCATCGACAACTGAGCAGAAGCATGTTCACCGAAAATTATATTCATAATTCTTAAAATTTATTTGCTAAATCCTTAAAGACACGACCTCTCTCTTCAAAGTTTTTGTAGCGGTCATAACTTGCAGCAGCAGGAGAAAGCAGACACACATCACCACTTTTTGCCAACTCTCTAATTATCTCAAAAGCCGACTGCATATCAGTGTATTCCAACATATTACCTTTATATTCTGCAGCTACCAATTTACCTTTGATAGTCTGTCCAGCCTGGCCTGTAATCAAAATATATGGTAATGCATTTTCTTTCAGATATGTCACAAGTGGTTCGTAGTCGATACCTCTATCGAAGCCGCCAAGCAAAAGAAAATTAACATTTTTTATTGTCTTAAGAGCAGCTATCGTTGCTTGCGGAATTGTGGAAATGCTATCATTATAAAATTTAACGTCTTTAAAAGTACCTACAAATTCCTGTCTGTGTTCTAACGACTTAAAAGTATAAAGATGAGGAATCAGACATTCCAATGACAAGCCATATGATTTGCAGGCACATAAAGCTGCCTTGACATTACGTCTATTATGCTCACCCCAAAGCGGAATCTCATCCCAGTTGATATCATAATCTTCAAAATCAGCATTTTCAAAATCAATGCAATGTGCAACTGTTGACTGTTGACTGTTGACTATTGACTGATTTACAATCGCAAAATCGCCATCACTCATATATCGTAACACATTGATTTTAGCTTCTTTATATTTTTCAAAAGTACCAAAATGATCGAGATGTTCTTCAAAGACATTCAGAAGAATTCCAACATGAGGTGATTTATTTATGAATTGCAGCTGATGCGCAGAGAGCTCGTAAACTACTATAGTTCTTTCATTTATATCATCAACACAATCTAAAATAGGGATTCCGATATTACCAGCGAGTATCACTTCATTTCCAGATTCTTTAAGAAGATGATAAATCAAAGTCGACGTAGTGCTTTTACCTTTAGTTCCCGTAATGCCAATAACCTGATTATGATAGGCTTCCAAAAACAAATCCGTCTGCGAGGTGATTTTAGAAAAATCAATATCGACATCTTTAACAGAAATTCCTGGAGTTTTTATCACGACATCATAATCGTAACTAGCTTTCAGATATTCGTCACCGAAATATAAGCTATATTTTTCTTTATCAATGTCTTGGAAAGCAGATTCGTTTCTATCAGCAATACCAACAATTGCTTCTGGCATATATTTCTGTAAAAAACGCAATGTCGATTTTCCCTCACGACCAAATCCCGCAATAAGGATTCTCTTTCCGTTTAATCTTCTGCAAATAGAATCTATCATCTTTTTCAATTGTTTTTGAATAAGTTATCTTTTAAAATCGCTTCAAACTGCTCAGGAAGATTATTCATCTCATCATATTGATTTAACAAATTTTCAAGAGATGCGGAAGATGTCTGTTGTCTGTTGTCTATTGTCTGTTGTCCGCCAACGGCTAAACAAGCATTAACCTCCTCCACCGTACCAACACATTCAAAAGGTTTCACTTCAACTTCGCCTTTTAATTGTTTCAATATTGGCAATAAATCATTATCTTTCAATAAATTTCCGCCATAAATTTCTATCAGCTCTTCTTCTGGAATGAAAGGCGACATTATCAAATATGTGAAAAGACATTTAGGGCATTTGCCGCACCAAGAATCGGTCTTACTTCCTACATTGCAGCTTTTAAAGACCTTATAATAATCTTTATTTTTAGCGAAAAGACTTGCGATTTGAACCTCGTTTATCGGACGTAAGAAACTAAAGTATTGTATTTCAGAGCTAATATATTTTTCCACATAATCTCTGAAATCATTTTCAAAAGCAATCGACTTACTATATTGATGATTTACTTCTGTGTCTGGAACAGTAGGTTCGTTTGCACTCGACTCATTGGAAAGTGCAATAAATTTTGAATTTGTCACAAAACCTATTAACAAAGTATAGAACGCCAACATAGCGGAGAAAGGAGTATGTCCGTTCAAGAAACCTTCATTATTCATTCTCAGCATAGTAGCATCAAGATTTCGTTTTATCACCGCAGTCTGCTCCATAGAGAAGCCAGCGACCTCGACACATTCTTTCGTAGCTCCACGAGGATTGATAATCAAAGGAATGATAGGCATTTTATTTTTTAACGACTCGACAGTCACCACTGAATCCTTGCCGCCACCTATTGGAACTAAAGTAGTTCCTTTTAAAGAAACATCAACTTTTTCACAGACGACATCACTCTCACAAATGATATCCATAAAATCATTAACATTTTCCTTTATTCCATTAAGATAAAAGAACTCGCCCAAACCATTGAAATATAACTTCTTCCACCAAAGAATCTGATTAGAATCCAAATTAAACGGACTGATATAAACTTTCTTAGGACAAGCCAGTTTCCAATAACTTATCAATTCTATCATCCCGATGTTAAACAGAATTGTATCTAATTGATTTTTATTTATATCTGACCAATTGTAAAAGTTTCTCTGTGGTATTTCAAAAGAAGGCTCAAAGAAATATTTGTCATCGAGGGAAAAATAAAATTTCACTGAAAACACATCATTTTCCAAAGTATAATCGTATCTTTGAAAACGGAAAAATTCATATTCCTCTCGCAAGGAATTATATTTGTTTTGGTCGTAGTAAGTTGCCATGACATCTAAAAATTGATTTACAAATTTAGTAAAATTCACAATTCATAATGCATAATTCATAATGCATAATTAAAATTAATAAAGAAATCATGAATAAGGACGAACTATTTAAGATTCAGAGCAATACATTAAATATAGCCACTGGCAATGTTTTGATTTCGGAGCCATTCATGAATGATTTTCACTTCAGACGTTCCGTCATCCTAATCATCGATAACAACGAAGAAGGCAGTCTCGGCGTCATTTTCAACAAACGTCTAACGATACCTTTCAACGAGATAGTTCAAGGATTTCCAGAGTTTAAGGCTGATGTTTATCTCGGCGGGCCTGTCGAAACCAATCGTCTTTTCTTCATCCACACTATTGGCGAGATGATTCCTGATTCATATAAAATCAGTGATGGATTATATTGGAGCGGTAACGTAAACGCTCTTAAAGCTATGATTAAGATGGATTTGATTAAACCACACGAGGTAAGATTTTACGTCGGTTATGCAGGATGGGAAGGCGGGCAACTACGTAATGAGTTAAAAGCCAACACATGGCTTGTCGGTAATTTCAGTACAAAACAGCTTCTCACCACCATCCCGGGCAAGATGTGGAAAAGCTTCGTCAGACAAATGGGGAAACGATATATGCTTTGGGACAAATTCCCTGTGAATCCTTCGGAGAATTAATTTTAAGGATTTAAGGGTATGAGGAGTTGAGGGTATGAGGATTTAAGGGTATGAGGAGTTGAGGGTATGAAGAATTCCTCAAATCCTCAATTCCTCAATTCCTCAATTCCTTAGTTCCTCAATTCCTCAATTCCTTAGTTCCTCAGTTCCTCAATTCCTCAGTTCCACTGCCTTATAAAAAAGGTCGTGTATTTCTGTTCTAAGATTGAGCTTGGATAATTTATTATTATCAGAACTTGGATAAACTCTATTAGACAAAAATATCACAATCAGATTGTTAGCGGGGTCTGCCCAAGCAAAAGTACCTGTAAATCCCGTGTGTCCGAAACTAGACATTGACGATTGTTTTGACGGAGTGTAATACTTTGCTTCTGGGTCGATTTCTGGTTTATCAAAACCTATGCCTCTTCTATTTTCGTTATCTGCAAAAGGCGCTGACGTAAAATAGTTTATCGTCTCTTCTGAAATGAACTGCACTCCATTAGCGTAACCTTTATTTAGAAGCAGCTGCATCATAACAGCCAAGTCTCTAGCATTAGAGAAAAGTCCAGCATGTCCAGAGACTCCGCCGAACAAAGCCGCAGTCTGATCATGTACATCACCGCAAATCAACTGATTACGAAAATACTTATCATCTTCTGTAGGAACGATATCTTCAATAGAGTGTTTATTTAAAGGCTTGAAACAAATATGATTTAAATTCAATGGGCCAAAGAAATTCTCCTGAAGATACGACTCAAACGACTGATTTGTAATCGACTCTACAATTTCTGGAATAAAATAAAATCCCAAATCACTGTATTTGTACTTCTTCTCTTTGAGTTCTGATTTCATTATGGTATCGTAAATTTCATATCTAAAATCCTCTGATAGATAAAGATTTCGTGCAACACGAACTGTATGATTTTCATCAATATTTTCTCTAAAATAGCTCATATCAGGGACATTTCCATCGCAAGTCATCTTATATATTGGAATCCAAGGTGTCATTCCTGACTGATGGGTTAGGAATTCGATAAGTTTTATTTCACCTTTATCCGATTGATTCATAAAAGGAAAGAAATCTCCTAAAGTAGAATTCAAATCCAGTTTTCCTTCATCATAAAGCTTCATCAAGGCAAAAGTAGAAGCAAACATTTTAGTAAGAGAAGCGATGTCATAAATAGCATCAGCATGAACATATTGCTCGCCTTCGTAAGTGAACTTTCCGTAATTGCCTTCAAAAATAATGTTTCCGTCCTTCATCGCTAAGACCTGACATCCAGGATATGCTTTTTGATTTATGCCATCAAGCAACAATGAGTCAATCTTACGAATATATTGATTATCAATCAATGCAATAGGCAAAGTCTCTGGCGACAAAAAACCTTTAAACTCATAACCATGACCACATTCATATTTTTTAACTGAGACAGGCAACTTACCTTTTGGCGACATCTTTCCCACAAGAATATCGACCATCGCATTGGCTACCATCTCATTATCTTCATAGCCAACGAGAAGAGAATAAAGATTTTTGCCAAAAGAAAATTTATCCACAGCATACGGACTTCCGAACAAGTTAAGAATCAACTTAGTAGAATTAGGCAAGTCTTTGACAAATTTTATCATCCCAGGTGTTATGCCGTAATTTTTAGAAGGATAACTTGAAGTATTTCTTATATTCAAAATGACGTAATCGTATGACTTAAACTGCTTTGCTGTACGTCTAATCTCTTCATCAGAAGCGTCTTTGTTTATTAGGAACGGAACGTTTGCTATTCCATTTTCCTTTAACATAGCTGATATAGAATTATCTTTTCCGAAAGTCACGACAGCAATTTTCTTGTTATAATCTTTCTTGAGAGGTAGTATCTCCTTTTTATTTTCAAGCATTGTAACAGCTTCATTGTAAAGACGTTGCTTCAACACATAATATCTATTCTGATTCAAGTCATTTTGCAATCTATTTACTGACTGAGCCTTGTAGTCATTCAGACCAATCTGGTATTTATATAGAAGCACTTTCTTACAGCTCTCCTCTACTCTGTTTCTGACATCTTCATCATTTTTTGCAGCATCTATGATAATCCGCATTGAAGCCTCTGCATTTATTGGCAGAATCATGATGTCATTGCCAGCCATAAGTGCTTGAAGACAAACGCTGTCAGGATGTGTTCCGTTATATGCGCCCTTCATTTCAAGGCCGTCGGTGAAGATAATTCCTTCGTAATTCATTTTATCTTTCAACAAATCAGTCACGATATTTTTTGAAAGAGACGACGACTTATTCACAACTGGTTCCAACGCAGGAAAATAAAGGTGCCCCACCATCGCTCCTTTAACGCCTTTATCTATAGCATATTGGAAAGGATATAATTCTATTTTCTCTATCTCTTCCAAAGAATTTTTTATTATTGGCAAGGCATGATGAGAGTCTGTTTTCGTATTGCCATGACCTGGAAAATGTTTCATCGAAGGAAGCACACCGTTATTTTGAAGAGCAAGAGCGTAAGCAGTACCTTTACGAGCAACATTATCAGGGTCTTCGCCAAAGCTACGGAATCCAATGACAGGATTATTAGGTTCATTATTAACATCAATATCTGGTGCGAAGTTGACATTTATACCGATACGAGTACATTGTTCTGCAATCTGACAACCCATCTCAGAGATAAGAGAGTCGTTGGTTATAGCGCCGAGTGTCATCTGATAAGGATATGACAATCCGTCGTTTATGCGCATTCCGAGTCCCCACTCTCCGTCGATAGCAATCATCATTGGTGTCTGTGCCATCGACTGCCATTCGTTAGCTTGATTCAGCAAATCCTCAGCATCGGTACGGAAGAAAGTCACACCACCGATATTATATTTCTCAATATATTCATCTATCTTAGAATCGAAATCCTTGTTCGGCTGGTTTGCTCTGAGATTCATCAGCTGACCGACACGCTGTTCTAATGTAAGAGAATTAAAGACTGAGTCGACCCATTTCTCTTCCTCGTTTTGTGCCAATATATTTAAGGATAAAAATAAAAATACGCTTAATATTATCTTTTTCATTGCTTTATGATTAAATTAACAAAATCAACTAAATCTTTGAAATCAAAAGGTTTATATACGATTTTCTTATCTTTGTCGAGGAGATAAAAACTTGGCGTTGCAGTAACTGCATAATCATCAACATAAGGACAATCCCATTCCAAGCCATCGTGATAGAAATAACCTTTTATCTTATTTTTCTTAACGATATTCTTAATTTTCTTTAACTCGCCTTTCACGCTGACAGCCACCAATGAAAAATCAGGATTCTCATCTAAAAACAACTTCAAATCCTTGATATTCTGACGACAATGATCGCAGGTATAAGACCAGAAGTAGACAATAGTAAAGTCATTATCAATATCATACAAACTAAAATCCTCATCAAAAATTGTCTTTCCAGAAATATTTTCAGCTACACTGCCAATACTTGCCCTTGAATTAAATTCAGCTATCGAAAGCAATTCCTGATATTGCTCCTCAGTACATTCAATCTCTTCAGAATAAGGGATACGAGTCAGATAATCAACGACATCTTCTATGTGCAACTCCTTGAATGTTTCAATAAGAAATTGATATACAAATTTATACATCTCAAAATCGACAGCAGCACGATTCAGCACATTATCGCTGCCGAGAATCAAAGCCATTATCTGTTGTTCTTCATTCTGATTCTTAGTAAGCTGTATCGACAAGAAATCAAAAATCTTCTGAGTCAGCACGTCGGTTGGAATCAAGGACACATCTTTAAAATCGACATCATTGAAGAAGTTCTCAATCAGCTCTTCACGCTGACTTTTGAAATCGAGTTTAAGATTCAATGGCAAAAACCTATCAGTACGAATCAATACCGAAGCATAATTGTCATGAAGAATAAGAGAGTCGGTAAACGACATAAAATCATCCTGCAAAAACGAATATTCATTAAGCGCATCAGCATAAAATGCAGTTCCGGCATCGAACTCTCTCAAAATAGGTTTCAGCACGTTCAGAGATTTAAACGTCTGTTCCTTGACAATCTCATAAATATGCCAATCAGAATTAGCTTGTGAACCGATAAATTCTATAGACTTATTATCATAAATATTTTTAATAATCATTTTTACGGGAGCTTCGTCATAAAGAAACTCCAC
>JBGVQR010000090.1:0-7795 GCA_045127605.1 Candidatus Limimorpha sp.
AAAGAAGTATCAGAAGAAGTTATGCTCAACGCTTTGAAAGCTGCTCACGACGCTATCAGAGTACACTGCCAAGCACAGATAGACCTCGCAGCAAAAGTCGAGAAAGCTCAAACAAAACGCGAATACTGCCACGAGACAAACGACGAAGCTTTAAGAGCTGACATGATGGAAAAATTATACAAACCATGTTACGACTTCTCTCTCACAGGCAACGCAAACAAACATGAACGTGAAGCTAACTTCAGCGAAGAAGAACTCGCAGAAAAAGCTTCTTTGGCAAAACGTTATTTCCACGATATACAACGCAAAGCTGTCCGCGACGCTATCCTCATCGAAAGAAAGAGATTAGACGGCCGTAGATTAGACCAAATCCGTCCTATCTGGACAGAAGTCGACGTCCTCCCTTCAACACATGGTTCAGCTATCTTCACACGCGGTGAAACACAAGCTCTCGTAACAGTTACATTAGGTACAAAACTCGATGAGCAAACTATCGACGGAGCGGTTGTAACAGGAACATCAAACTTCATGTTACACTACAACTTCCCTAGCTTCGCAACAGGCGAATGCAAACCAAGCCGCGGCGTGAGCCGTCGTGAAATCGGTCACGGCAACCTCGCTGAAAGAGCTCTTAAATCAATGGTTCCAGGCGAAGACGAAAATCCTTATACAATCCGCGTCGTTTCTGACATCTTAGAATCTAACGGTTCATCATCAATGGCATCTGTATGTGGCGGTACTCTCGCTCTCCTCGACGCTGGCGTTAAGATGAAGAAACCTGTAGCAGGTATCGCAATGGGTCTCATCACAGACAACGAAACAGGCAAATACGCTGTTTTGTCTGACATCTTAGGCGACGAAGACCACCTCGGCGATATGGACTTCAAAGTCACAGGTACTAAAGACGGTATCACAGCTTGCCAAATGGATATCAAAGTTGACGGTCTTTCATACGAAGTTCTCACAGAAGCTCTCGAACAAGCAAGAGCAGGTCGTATGCACATCCTCGGCGAAATGGCTAAGACTATCACAGAACCAAGAGAAGACTATAAAGAAAGCGTACCTCGTATCGAGAAAATCTGCATCCCTAAAGAATTCATCGGTGCTGTTATAGGACCTGGCGGAAAAGTCGTTCAAGAAATTCAAAAAGTCACTAACACTGTCATCGTCATCACAGAACAAGAAACATGCGGTATCGTTGAAATCGCTTCTTCAAACAAAGAAGACCTCGAAGCAGCTAAGGCTAAAGTTCGCGCTATCGTAGCAGTTCCTGAAGTAGGTGAAGTTTACCACGGTGTTGTAAAATCAATCATGGCATTCGGTGCTTTCGTTGAAATATTACCAGGCAAAGACGGTTTATTACACATCTCTGAAGTAGAATGGAGACGCCTCGACAACTTAGACGGCATCCTTAAAGAAGGTGACGAAGTAGACGTCAAGCTCATCGAAATAGAACAAAAGACTGGCAAATTACGCCTTTCAAGAAAAGCCTTGTTGCCAAAACCAGAAGGTTACGTAGAAAAACCAGAACGTCCACGTAACGAAAATAAAGGCGACAAAAAAGGTGGCAAACCAGAACACAAAAGCAAGAAATAAATAAAAGTGTGGAGTGTAGAGTTGAGAGTGTAGAGTGTTTTAAAATAACTTTAAACTCTCAACTATAAACTACTTTAAACTCTCAACTATAAACTTTCAACTAAATTTCAAATATGAGGCAGTTAAAAATTACCAAACAGGTTACAAACAGAGAGACAGCGTCTCTTGACAAGTATTTGCAAGAAATAGGTAAAGTTGAACTTATCACAGCTGACGAAGAAGTAGAATTGGCTCAAAGAATCAGACAGGGCGACAAAATCGCTCTCGAGAAACTCACCAAGGCTAACCTCCGTTTCGTTGTTTCTGTTTCTAAGCAATACCAAAATCAAGGATTAAGTCTTCCTGACCTTATCAATGAAGGTAATTTAGGTTTAATCAAAGCTGCACAACGCTTTGACGAAACCAGAGGCTTCAAATTTATCTCTTACGCTGTATGGTGGATCCGTCAATCTATCCTCCAAGCTTTGGCAGAACAATCACGTATAGTCCGTTTACCACTCAACAAAATCGGTTCTATCAATAAAATCAACAAGACATACGCCAAGTTGGAACAAGAGTTTGAACGCGAACCTAATGCAGAAGAAATCGCAGAAGCTTTAGACATCACCGAAGCTGAAGTGAAAGAATCAATGAAAAACGCAGGTCGTCACGTATCAATGGACGCTCCTCTCGTTCAAGACGAAGACAACAATATGTACGATGTCTTGAAAAGCGATGAAGTTGTCACTCCAGAGACTGAGCTCCTTTATGAATCATTAAGAAAAGAAATCGACCGCGCTATCGGAACATTGTCTCAACGTGAAGCCGATGTCGTTCGTCTCTACTTCGGTCTCAACGGCAGTCATCCAATGACACTCGAAGAAATCGGCGAGAAATTCGACCTCACTCGCGAACGCGTAAGACAGATAAAAGAAAAAGCCATCAGACGCTTAAAACATACTAGCAGAAGCAAAATCCTTAAGAGCTATTTAGGTTAATGGCTAACGGCTAGAAAAAATTGGCTCAAGACCTCAGATGAAAATTTGGGGTCTTGTTTTTTTATACAAAAGAATTAAAAAAGATATAATTAAACACTTTAAATTATTATCAAAAATATTTTGGATTTTTAAATAAATTAACTTACTTTTGTTCTATCATTAAATATGATTAAGCTTAAAGTATGGCTATTAGGTTCTTCCATATAATGAGCTAGATAAAATAATAAGAACCACAACACTATAAATAAAATTCAAATTATGAAAAAACTTTTTACTACAGTTTTATGCGCATTAGCATTCTTGTCAGCTTCAGCTCAAGAAAACACTTTTAGCAGCAATCCACAACCAAAAGAAATCAAATCAGCAAATCACAATACAAGAGGTGGCAGCTGGCGTTCTTATGATGACGATCAATACGTAACAGGTATCGGCGGTCCATCAACATTTGCATGGGGTATCATGTTCCCAGCTGAAACACTTAGCGAAGGACAAAATATTACAAAAACAGCATTATTTGACGTTGCTGCTTCAACAGGTGATGTCTGCATATATTATGGTGGAACTACAAAACCAGAAACATTAATTCACAAACAAGAATACAAAACAACAGGTGCTGGCGAGTGGGTTGAAATAGAATTAACAACACCTCTTCCATTATTCGGAGAAAACTTATGGGTAGTATATACAACAAACGAGGGACAAGGCTATCCAGCAGCTGCTTGTGCTAATAGCGGTGATCCTAACGGCCGTTGGATTACATTAGACAATACAGTATGGGAAGACGTCGCTTCTTATAATTTACCATACTCTTGGATGATTCGTGCTTACATCGAAGGTGAAGGCGTTGAAAGCATCGTCGAACTCGGCTCATCATTCAACGTATATCCTAACCCTGCTAAAAACCAACTCTTTGTTGAAACAGAAATGAACGTTGAAGAAATCAGTGTTTACGACACATTCGGAAGATTGATGACAACTGTAAACAGCCAACAAAAAACAGTTGATGTTTCTGAATTGAACAATGGTGTATATTTCGTTAGAATTAAATCTAACAACGAAGTTATCACAAGACAATTCATTAAAGAATAACAATTCGCCAAACAATAACATATAATCATGAAAAAAACATTTACACTTTTATTCACTTGCTTTATCATAGCAAGCTCTTTCGCTCAAAACATTGGCGAACTTAATACAAACTTTGGAACAGAAGGGTCATTCTTATTTGACCCTTCTGTTTCTCATGATAAGATGGAGAAATTACTGGTCCAAAAAGACGGTAAAATAATAACAGTCGGCGGCGCTAGAGTTGGTGGAAGCAATTATTCCATATATGTGTCACGTCACAATACCGACGGAACACTGGATGTGACATACGGAGAAAACGGCATCGCTTATTTCAAAGCCAATCCTCTTATCTATATGAACTACGCTTTCGATGCAGCTTTGAATGAAGACGACTATCTCTTTATCACTGGCTATACATTCGATTACGCAAACAATACAGGCTTCATCCTCTGTCTCGATGAAAACGGAATAGAAAACACCGAATACGGAGAGAATGGTTTCGTCATCTCTGATTACGGCGGCGGCATTGTATACGATGCCATAAAGATAGACTCAAAAGGACGTGCCGTAGTAGCTGGTTATTACGACGACCAAATCCTTGTTAGACGTTATAATGCCAAAGGCGAACCAGATGTAACATTCGGCAACGAAGGCTCTGTGACAATTATTCTGGACCCAACTCAATGGGCATACTGCTATGCATACGACCTCGAAATCTTAGACGATGGAAAAATAATTGTCACAGGACATAAGGTAACAGCCGATATGATATACACTGCATATTTGTTAAGGCTTAAATCAAATGGCAATCTAGATGAAACCTTCGCTGACAACGGCGTATTATATCTTGATGCTGGCAAACAGCCAAACTTCCCTGAATATGCTGTATCTGTCAGCGTACAGCCTGACGGAAAATATATCGTTGGCGGTCATGATGACTTGCCTTCAGGTAACTCAAACTTGATAAGATCGGAGGCTTATATCATTCGCGTCAACACCAACGGAACAATCGATGAGACTTTCGGAACAAATGGAATTATAAGATTCGAACCATTCGAAGGTGAAGGCTGTACCAACACAACAGCCGCTGTCATGGCAACAGAAGACGGACAAATTTTCGGAACACTATATTCTTATAACGCTAATTCTATTGCCAGCCGCGCCTACGTATATAACCTCGACAATAACGGTAATCTTAAAGAAGACTTCGTTGGCTCAGGTATAATGGCACTGCCTAAAATAGATGATGAAGAAGTGAATATAACTACAAAATCATTAGCATTAAAAGACAACAAAAACCTTCTTGTCGGAGGCTATGTAGCTACAGACCAGACATCTTCTTTAAAAATATTCATCTCAGACGTAAACGTCGACATAAAAGGTGAAAACCCAGAACCCGAAAATCCAGGTGAAGGAATAGAAGAATTGACATCATCTCTCCTGCTCTATCCTAATCCTGTTAAGGATAAAATTTATATTGAAACACTGACACAGACACTGACTGTTGAAATTTATGATGTTTATGGAAGACACCAAGTCACTGAGACACCAAGTCACCAAGGTTGTTTGGTTGTTGATGTGACAGATTTGAAGAGCGGGGTTTATTTTGTAAAGGTCATTACAGAAAATGGTGAAGCTATCAAGAGAATTATCAAGAACTAAGGCTATTGGTTGTTAGCTTTGGACTGTTGAACTCTGACACTGACTTATAGACGCAAAGACGCAAAGACTCAAAGACGCAAAGTTTCTCTGTGACTCTGCGACTCAGCAACTCAGTAACTCAACAACTCAGCGTCTCGGAGACTCGGAGACTCGGAGACTCGGTGTCTTGGAGACTTTAAAAAATGAAAAGGATTCTATTATCAATAATATTCATACTAAGCTTGCTTACAGTAAAATCGCAAGATAATCTTGTCGTCACTATTGACGGCACAGTGGGTGAATTGCGAGAAACAACAAGCAAAAGCGTTCCTGTCTTCTGCTCAAACAATTGGGCGATTTCACAACAGTTTTACTTTGCGGAAGAGATATGCAAAGCACATGGCACTATCGAAAGCATCGCATTCAAGACAGCCGATGTGACAGAAGAATCAGAGAAATACCCATTTACCCGCAAGCTTATAGTCTATATCATCAACACTGAAGAATATGCTGTCTCTGGCAATATCATGAAGAGAATGTCAGAGTCAGACCAAGTGTTTTCTGGCGAAGTGGAATTTTCTTACGACTCTTGGATTACAATTGACATAGAAGATTTTGAATATACTGGAAAAAACATCTTGATATGCATCAACGACATAACTGGCACAAATGTTCCAGGTGGAATAACATTCGATGCCTTCATCGGACCTGTTATGGTTGGTGAGGACAATGGATATAGAGCATTATATAAAAGAAGCATCAGCGGTGCATTCGATGCTACTACAACAATATCAGGAGCTTCAACAATACTCGATACTCCTGTTCCTTGTGTGCGACTTACATTCAAAGAAGGAACAACTGAAGAATATCTCGAACCTGCTCAGCCAACAAACTTCACTGCCACCGTCTTGAACGAGTCGGAAGTCTTATTAGAATGGAACGGCGACGCAAACACATCAAGTTACGACATCTGCGAAAATGCAGAAGTCATTGCCACTACAACAGAGACATCATATATTGTGAAGAATCTGTCACTCGGATGGCACTGCTTCAAAATAATTGGCGTCAACGGAATAAAAAAATCTGAGCCTTCAGAAATACAATGCGTCGAACTATTGGAAATTCCTGAAGAACCTGAAATCCCAGGTGAAGGCATCGAAGAATTGACAACATCACTACTGCTCTACCCTAATCCGGTTAACGACAAACTATATATCGAGACTGAAGTTGAAGTCGAGGAAGTTGTCGTTTATGATATTTATGGAAGACGCCAAGTCGCCGAGACACCAAGTCGCCAAGGTTGTTTGGTTGTTGATGTAACTAACCTTAAGAACGGCGTTTATTTTGTGAAGGTCGTTACAGAAAACGGAGAAATCGTGAAAAGGGTGTGGAAACTTTGAACTAAGAACTAAAAACTAACTCATAGACTTAAAAAAGAAAAAAAATAAACCAAATATTAACAATGACACAAACAACGACACAGAAAAAAACATACCAAGGACTGTTGTCCGTTGTCTGTTGTCTTAAAAAAACAAAAATGAAAAAACTCTACAAATTACTTCTCATCAGCCTCCTGATACTAAACGGAGGCAATGCGATGAAGGCGCAGTCGTACAACAACGACGATTCTAAATCCTCAAGCATGGCTGTAACTCCTACTTACATCTCTAAGATTGCGGTAGCATACGGAGATGAGGCAAGCACACCTAAAAATATTCTGAATAACCAAGGATTCACTATCATTGACTACGACTTGAACAAAGGCTGCGGTAGCACTTCCCATTATATCTACATGGGATACAAAACAACAACAAACCCAGCCGAAGCCATAACAGGTATCTTCTTCCGCAAAGGAAATAATCCTCCTAATTATGACACATTCGATGGCGTGACAGCCTACCTGCTAGGTGGAAGCAATGAAACCAATCCCGGCGAAAACAAAGCTGTCGATTTGAATGTAGATGCCGGTGGCGACTACATTTACACCTACGTAACTAGAAACACAAGCCGCGCCGCTGTACTCGATGGATTGTATTTCGACGGCAGCAGCTCTGCCAGCGGTTATGTCACACCTAACGTTAACCTTAACTCAGGAACAAAAGGTGGCGCTATTTATCTCCACTACAAACAATTCTCAGGCAAAGCTTCTGCCACCTTTCATTATCTTAATTCCAACGGAAGCCGCACCTCTTCAACGACATCTGTAAGCGTAAAACATCACCAACAAGCTGTCAACAATACTCCTTCTGCTCCAACAAGCGTAACTTATGATGGAAGAACATGGACCTTGCTCGGATGGAGAGAAGACAACAATGCAACCACAGCAGGCTCAACCCCTTCATATACATATATGGACTCAAAGGTATATCGCGCTGTTTATTCTGCTGATGTCAGCATAACATATAATGCCAATGGCGGAAGCAATGCTCCTTCAAAACAGACCGCCAAACAATATGTCAACGCTGGCTCATCTTCTATAGCAAAAAGCAATACCAGCTTTACAATACCTTCAA
>JBGVQR010000091.1:0-2201 GCA_045127605.1 Candidatus Limimorpha sp.
CTGGCCTTGGAAAAACGACGTCATCACATATTTCGGCAGCGAAGCAAAAGTGACAGGCTACGAATATTACTTCCCAGAATTCAATATGGAATTCGCTACAGCATTAGTCATCATGCTCATTGGCGCAGCTTTGATAGTGCTGACTGAGAAGATGGCGAAAAAAACTAATTCATAATTCATAATGCATAATTCATAATTATACATTCTTCATTATACATTATAAGTTATGTTCGGTTTACTTGGAAAGTCATTGGGTCATTCTTTCTCGAGGGATTATTTCACAAAGAAATTTTCCATGTTGAACCTTAACCATATTTATCAAAACATTGAACTCGATAATATCGCTGACATAATTCCTTTTGTTAAAGAGCATAAAAACCTCAAAGGCTTCAACGTCACGGTTCCATATAAAGAAGAGATTATTCCATTTCTTGATGAGATAGATTCTGTAGCGAAAGAAGTCGGTGCTGTCAACACAGTGAAGATTTATGAAGACGGAATGTTAAAAGGGTTTAACACAGATGTGATTGGGTTTGGGAAGCTTTTGGAAGAGTCGCAGAGTCGCAGAGTCGCAGAGTCACAGAGTGTAAATGAGGCTTTGATTTTGGGCAGCGGCGGTGCATCTAAGGCGGTTCAATATGTTTTGAGAAAAGAGAATATCCCATTCAGAATAGCGAGCAGGGGTTTTGAGTTAGGAGTTAGGAGTGAGGAGTCAGGAGTTTGTGATAATCAGTTAGGAGTTAGGAGTCAGGAGTTAGGAGTGAGTTATGGGGAGATTTGTAATACAGGATTTTCACCTTATTCCATTATAATAAACACAACGCCGGTGGGAATGTTCCCGAATGTTAACGAATGTTTAGAACTTCCCTACTCTAGCATTGAGGCGCGACATGTCTTCATTGATTTAATTTATAATCCGGAGGAGACACTATTTTTAAAGAAAGCACGTTTGAAAGGAGCTTCTACATTCAACGGAATGAAGATGCTCTATGAACAAGCGGAAGCAGCATGGGAGATTTGGAGGAGTTAGGAATTAGGAGTTGTAGAGACGTGTCGACGACACCGATGAAAATAGACAAGATGTCGTTGATGCGTCTATAAATAGATATTCAATTATAATTTGGACAAAGACAGTTGACCGTTGTCTGTTGTCCGTTGACTTAAAATATAAAACATGGATTTCATCAAGCAGATATCAACAGAATTTTCAGTATCGCTGACAGTAGCGGGTAATGTTATAAAACTTTTGGGTGAAGGTTGTACCGTTCCTTTCATAGCACGTTATCGTAAAGAGATGACCAACACCATGAATGAAGAAGTGGTGGCTGCCATACAGAAGCGTCTCGAGCAACTCGAAGAACTCGAAAAGAGAAAAGAGTCTGTTTTGAAGTCTATTGCTGAGCAAGACAAACTCACTCCAGAGCTTGAAGCTAACATACAAAAAGCTACTTCATTACAAGATGTAGAAGACCTTTATCTTCCATATAAACCAAAACGTAAGACCAGAGCTGAGATAGCACGTCAGAAAGGATTGGAGCCACTTGCTAAACTCATCATGTCGCAAAACAGCGATGACGTCGAAGGTCTTGCAAAGAAATATCTCGACAAAGAGAAAGGCGTGGAAGACACCAAAGACGCTCTTAAAGGAGCTTGCGACATCATTGCTGAATGGGTGTCAGAAAACATCAAAGGTCGTAACCTCATCCGTAAGATTTATCATAAAGAAGGTGTCATCTCATCTACATTAGTCAAAGGCAAGGAAGAAGAAGCCAAGACATACCAGCAGTATTTCGACTGGAAGGAATCTATTGCCGAGGCACCGAGCCACCGTATCTTGGCGATGTTTCGTGCCGAGGCTGAAGGACTTCTTAAAGTGAAACTGAAAATCAATGACGAAGAAGCTCTTAAGACTTTAGACAATATCTTCATCAAAGCAGATAACTCCTCTACCGACTTGGTTCAAGATGCCATCGACGACGCATGGAAACGTCTGTTAGAACCTTCATTGGAAACTGAGATTCGTGCTTTATATAAAGAAAAAGCCGATGAAGTCGCAATAAAAGTATTCGCAGAGAACCTTCGTCAACTTTTATTAGCAGCTCCAATCGGACAGAAACGTGTCCTTGCCCTCGACCCTGGATTCAGAACAGGATGTAAGGTGGTAATTTTAAACGAATACGGAGCTTTATTACACAACGAGA
>JBGVQR010000092.1:0-7310 GCA_045127605.1 Candidatus Limimorpha sp.
TTCTTTGTTGCCAGTCTTATTTGCGATATAAGTATATCCGTGGCAAGCGTCAGCGAATTTGTTGTCGTAGTCGCAGAAGATAGCCACTGGTTCAAAGTCGAGGGTCTTTGTTATGGTGGCGCTCTCTCCGTCCCATTCAACCATCTCGTTTTGTATTGTCCAGTCTTCGTCAACGAAAGCGAGTTCGTATCTTACGCTGTTGCCGATATGCTCTGCGCCTCTGTGTCTTTGGTTCATCACTATTTCAACATCGTATTTGTCGCCATTGGCTTTTGTGGTAAATGATTTTACGCTATAGACAGGACTTCCAGGTGTGAATACCCAGGTGTCGAAGAAGTCGGTCATGTCGACTCCAGAGAACTCAGAAACGGCGTCTCTTAAATCTTCGGAAGAAGCTGCTTGGAATGCATATTTATTAATGTATTGTTTCATCACAGCATCGAAAGTCTCTCTTCCGAGATAATTCATCATGGTGTTGACAATAACAGCGCCTTTGTCGTAAACGGTTGTGCCGTATGTTAAATCCCATGATACATTATTCAATGTTATCCAGCCTTCTTTTTGGTGACATGATAAGATTATATTGTTGATAAGTTCATTCATATAATCTTTGAAATCTTGTTCGCCATATACGCCGCTGAGGTAATAGTAGTTGCAGAATGTAGCGAAGCCTTCGTTGAGCCACATGTCTTCTGCAGTGGCGCATGTCACTTTGTTGCCGAACCAAGCATGCGACATCTCGTGAGCTATGAGGCTTTCGTTTTGGAAGTTAGCTGTTCCGTTGATTAACTGACTTGCTAGAGCGATGTTGTCGACATGCTCCATGCAGCCTAAGTTAGTGCTGACGTAACCTATTCTGTTTAAAGGATAAGGACCGAATTTTTCTTCATAGAAAGCGGCTATCTCTTTGATGTTGGCGAATGTTCCAGTAACTTTGTCAATCTGATTAGGTTTTGCATAAACATGTATTGGTATTTCTCTTTCGATACCTTGATAAGTCTCTTCCCAAAGCATGAAGTCGCCGAAGGCAAATGAGATGAGATATGTTGATATTTCTTGGCTTACGACCCAGTGGTCGGTTTTTGTTCCGTTATCGTTGTTGACAGATTCGGAGAGGATGCCGCCGCATGAAGAAGTCATTTCTTCAGGAATTGTGATGTATAAATCGTAGGAAGCTTTGTCGCTGAAATTATCGACGCAAGGGAACCAAGTCTTTCCGAGGTTGTGAGGGTTGCTGTCGAAGCCTACACCTAAATTATATACGTAGTCGTTGCTCCAGTGTATGCCGCCCCAGTTTTCGTTGAAAGTCTTTCCTTCGTAATTTATTGTAAGAGAGACTTTAGAATCTTTTGCTAGGGTAGAAGAGAGGTTTATGCTTAGAATGTCATCTTTTTGTGAAAAATCTTTAACATTAATATCTTCTGAAGTGACAGAAGTGACGGTCAATGAACGAAGTTCTAGCTCTATGATGTCGGTATCGTTGATGGCAGTCAATGTTATTGTCGTTGAAGCCTCGATAGATTTTTCGGCTAGGTCGAAGTTTTTAAGATGAATCTCGTAATGATTCACATTAATGTCTTTGCCGACTTCGTTAGATTTTGCTGATGCTGAGAAAAAGAGACATATTGTCAATAATAAAGATAATACGTATTTCATAAGTCTTATTTTTTTAATGCTTGAATGAATTTGTAAAGATATATTATTTTTTCGTTAAAATGATATTTATTGTTGTAAAAAAGATTATAAATATGAAGTGTCAAAAAAAATATGCGTTTTTGAATATTTGAATTTTAGAGTTTAAAAAAAAAGATTATTTTTGTGTCGAAATTCGAATTTTTTAAAAATTTAAATAACGTTATTATGAATCCAACTCATATTGAACACATTGGAATAGCAGTAACAAGCTTAGAAGAATCTATTCCATTCTTTGAAACATTACTCGGAACAAAATGTTACAACATTGAAGAAGTTGTCGATCAAAAAGTTAAGACAGCATTCTTTAAGGTTGGTCAAACAAAAATCGAGTTATTAGAACCAACATCACCAGAAAGCACAATAGCTTCATTCATTGAAAAGAACGGTGGCAAAGGTGGCATGCACCACATTGCATTCGCTGTTGAAAACATTGAAGGTCATTTGGCAGAAGCAGAAGCTGCTGGTATCCGTCTTATCGACAAGGCTCCACGTGGCGGCGCTGAAGGTTTAAGCATCGCTTTCTTGCATCCAAAATCAACATGTGGTGTTTTGACAGAACTTTGCGAAGATAAAAACAAATAATTTTAATTAAGAAACATCAATTAAATCCTAAATATCATGGTAATTGAACAAAAAATTCAAGAATTGTTAGACAAACGCGCTGAGGCTCGCTTAGGTGGCGGTCAAAAGCGTATTGATTCACAACATGCCAAAGGAAAATACACAGCTCGTGAACGTATCAATATGTTACTCGACGAAGGTAGCTTCGAAGAATTTGACATGTTCTTAACTCACCGCACTACTGACTTCGGTCTCGACAAACAACAATATCTTGGTGATGGTGTTGTAACTGGTTATGGTACAATAGAAGGTCGCGTAGTTTATGTTTACGCACAAGACTTCACAGTTTTCGGTGGTTCATTGTCAGAAACAATGTCAAAGAAAATCTGCAAGGTCATGGACCAAGCTATGAAAGTTGGTGCTCCTGTCATCGGTATCTGCGACTCAGGTGGTGCTCGTATCCAAGAAGGTTCAAGAAGTTTGGCAGGTTATGCTGAAATCTTCCAACGCAATATCGACGCTTCTGGCGTTATCCCTCAAATCTCAGCTATCTTCGGTCCTTGCGCCGGTGGTGCAGTTTACTCACCAGCTTTGACCGACTTCATCTTGATGACAGAACAAAACAGCTACATGTTCCTCACAGGTCCTAAAGTTGTTAAGACTGTTACAGGTGAAGACGTAAGCACAGAAGACTTAGGTGGTGCTTTAGTTCACAACCAAAAATCAGGCGTCAGCCAATTCATGGCTCCAACAGAAGAAGAAGCTCTCCAATTAATTAGAGACCTTGTTTCATACCTCCCACAAAACAATTTGGAAGAACCTCCATACAAACCAACAGACGACCCAATCGATCGTAAAGACGATTCATTGAATGCGATTATCCCTGATAATCCAAACAAACCTTATGATATGCAACATATCATCCATTCTATCGTCGACGATAACAAATTCTTAGAAGTACACAAAGACTTCGCAAGAAACTTAATCGTTGGTTTCGCACACTTCGATGGAATGCCAGTAGGTATCGTAGCTAACAACCCAGCATATTTTGCTGGTGTTCTCGATATCAATGCATCACGTAAAGGCGCACGTTTCGTACGTTTCTGCGACGCTTTCAACATCCCTATCATCACATTAGTTGACGTTCCTGGTTTCTTGCCTGGTACAGTTCAAGAATATGGCGGCATCATTTCTCACGGTGCTAAGATGTTGTTCGCATACGGTGAAGCTACAGTTCCAAAGATTACTGTTACAGTACGTAAATCTTACGGTGGTTCACACTTGGTTATGGGTTGCAAGCAACTCAGAGCAGACATCAACTACGCATGGCCATCAGCAGAAATCGCTGTTATGGGTCCTTCAGGCGCTGTTGAAGTCCTCGACGGTAAAGAAATCGCAGCTATCAGCGATCCAGCAGAACGCGCTGAACTCGTAGCTAAGAAAGAACAAGACTACCGCGATAAATTCGCTAACCCATACGATGCAGCTAAATTCGGTTACATCGACGACGTTATCGAACCACGCAACACACGTTTCCGCATCATCAGAGCATTACATGCTTTAGAAACTAAGAAAGATACAAATCCTCCTAAGAAACATTGTAACATTCCACTTTAAAAATCGAATCGATGAATACCTTATATTTATCTTTGTTGGCAATACAAGAAGGTCTGCAAGTCAAAGGTTGGATAGTCACTATCAGCGGTTTCTTCATAGTCATAATCGCATTGGTGGTATTGTATCTGGTCTTCTCAGGATTGTTAAAACTTATTAACATGGATTGGCAGTCTATCTTCAAGAGAAATAAAGAAGGTAAGGTAGATGTCGAAGTGAATAAAAACGTAGATATGAAAACTTCTAAAAATAATATTAACGACGATGTCGTCGTAGCAATAGGCTTGGCGTTGTCAATGTCGATGGAAGTTCATGATGAAGAGTCAGGCAAGTTGACTATTAAGAGAGTACAGCCACGCTTTTCTTCACCATGGAATTCTAAAATTTTAGGAATTAATAATTTAAACAGATATTAATCATGAAAAAATTCAAGTTCACTATAAGTGGAAATCAATATGAAGTAGAAGTACAAAGCTTCGAAAACGACAAAGCTCAAGTTGTTGTCAATGGTACACAATATGAGGTTGACGTAGAACGCGAAAAGGAAGAAGCAAAACCAGTTATCGCTCCACGTCCAAAGGCAGCTCCTGCATCATCAGCAGCTCCTGCAGCTCCAGCAGCTGGCGACGCTAACGGCGTTAAGGCAGTGGCTCCACTTCCAGGTACTATCATGCAAATCTTTGTCAACGTAGGCGACGAAGTAAAACGCGGTGACAAGATTTTAATGTACGAAGCGATGAAAATGGAAAACAACTTCCTCGCTGAAGTTGATGGCGTAATAAAAGATATTAAAGTAAAAGTTGGCGATAACATCCTTCAAGGTGCAGTTTTAGCTATTATCGGTTAATCTTTTATTATGAAACCTAAGCACAATACAATAAGGAGAAAATCCTTCGTCATACTTGCGCTGGTAGCTGTGTTGTTTGTGCTTCATGCCTTTGTGACATCTAACGCCGCAATGGCAGAACGCGTCTTCACTGACGAAGCGACAGAAATAGCCGTGACCATGGTAGATGAAGAGTCTACCATTGGTCAGGATTTCGCCGAAGGATTGTATAACTTTATAGCTTTTACAGGTTTTAAAAACGCAACAAGAGGCAACATCATTATGATTCTTGTTGCGTTTCTCTTTATCTTCCTCGCCATTAGGTTCGAGTTTGAGCCTATGCTGCTGATACCTATCGGCACTGGTATCATAATAGGTAACATACCATTCTTACAGACTTATACCTTCGATCTTAATGATGCCTTGTTGCATCTGCAGGAACTGGCAGAACAAGGTGCTCTGCAGTCGAATCTGCAAGAGGCACAGGCTCTGATGGTAAGTCTTTTCTCTGGCGAGAATATAAAGTTAGAACTTGATGAAGCAATAAGTCGTTTTAACGAGATGCTTGCTGCTGGCTCTATCGTCTTGCCTGAAGGCATGGACGAAACCGCTGCCTTGGCAAGTATCAACGAAGCTTTCGGATTGAATATCCAGACAGGTATCTATCAAAAAGGTTCCGTCTTGAATTACCTTTATTTCGGAGTACGTCAAGGTATCTATCCGCCACTTATCTTCTTGGGTATCGGCGCGATGACAGACTTCTCGTCATTGATATCGCAGCCACGTCTTATGATAATTGGCGCTGCAGCACAGATAGGTGTGTTCCTTACTTTCATAGGAGCTTTATATCTAGGCTTCGACCTTAAAGAAGCAGGCGCTATCGGTATCATCGGCGGCGCTGACGGACCAACAGCGATATTCTTGTCATCGAAGATGGCTCCACACCTCCTTGGTCCTATCGCGATAGCTGCTTATTCTTATATGGCACTCGTGCCTCTCATTCAGCCTCCTATCATGCGACTGCTTACCACACCGAAGGAACGCGTCATCCACATGAAACCACCTCGCGCTGTAAGTAAGACAGAGAAGGTATGCTTCCCAATAGTGGGACTTCTTTTGACAACATTCATCAGCCCTTCAGCATTGCCATTGCTCGGCATGTTGTTCTTCGGTAATCTGTTGAAAGAAAGCGGCGTGACAAAACGTCTTGCCAACACAGCAAGCAACGCCCTCATCGACATCGTTACGATATTGTTAGGTGTCACCGTTGGTGCTTCAACACAAGCTGACATCTTCCTTACCAAAGAGTCATTGATGATATTCGGCTTGGGAGCATTGTCATTCATGGTAGCTACCACAGGAGGTATCTTATGCGTTAAGTTTATGAATCTCTTCTTGAAAGAAGGAGACAAGATTAATCCTCTTATCGGTAATGCTGGTGTGTCAGCTGTGCCAGACAGCGCACGCGTCTCTCAGATAGAAGGACAGAAATACGATCCGTCAAATCACCTCCTTATGCACGCCATGGCACCTAACGTAGCTGGCGTCATCGGCTCGGCAGTAGCAGCAGGTGTCTTGATGAGTTTCTTTATGTTATAATAGAACAAAGAACTTTGAACTAAGAGCTAAAAACTAAGAATCTAAAGTGTTCAAAAGCCAATAGCCTTAGTTCAGAGTTCAACGGTGCCTGAGCCTGTCGAAGGCAAAGTTCGACGCTTCGACAAGCTCAGCGACCGAAGAGTTCAAAGTTCAGAGTTCAACTGTGCCTGAGCCTGTCGAAGGCAAAGTTCGACGCTTCGACAAGCTCAGCGACCGAAGAGTTCAAAAGCCAATAGCCTTAGTTCAGAGTTCAACGGTGCCTGGGCCTGTCGAAGGCAAAGTTCGACGCTTCGACAAGCTCAGCGACCGAAGAGTTCAAAGTTCAGAGTTCAACGGTGCCTGAGCCTGTCGAAGGCAAAGTTCGACGCTTCGACAAGCTCAGCGACCGAAGAGTTCAAAAGCCAATAGCCTTAGTTCAGAGTTCAATGAAAAAAGTCCCCCATACATTTGTTATAGTTTTCTTTATTATCGTCATCGCTGCTGTGATGACATGGTTCGTCAAACCTGGTTTCTACATCAAGGAGAATGTGCTGGAGAACGGAACCGAAAAGACAGAATTAAACTTCTATTATCAGGACCAGTTGCCTGAACAATACCAAGACCAATATCAATCGGAACCACAGACATGGCAGATATTCTCTGCTTTATTCAAAGGATTTGAAAAACAAAGCTCTATCATAGTTTTCATATTGATAATAGGCGGTGCCTTCTGGATTATGAATAAAAGCCACGCCATCGATATGGGAATCTTCTCTTTTTTGAAGTTTACTAAAAGACTAGAGAATTATAAGTTTATTAAATATCTTGGCGTCGATAATATTATCATCGTCTTGATAATGCTGTTGTTCAGTTTGTTCGGAGCTGTCTTCGGCATGAGTGAGGAATGTATCGCCTTTATCATTATAGTGATACCTCTTGCGATATCAATGGGTTTCGACTCTATTGTGGGAGTGTGCATGGTATATGTGGCAGCGCATGTCGGTTTCGCTGGCGCGATATTAAATCCGTTTACTAT